>WQRL01000253.1 GCA_009786775.1 Oscillospiraceae bacterium | reverse complement strand
AGGGGGCTGGGACAGGTTCGGGCTCCTCATACTGATAGCCCACCTCTTCGCCATACGCCCCGTTATATGTTCCGCCAGCTCCGTCGTGCTCCCCGCCACTAGGCGCACCGCCGTGGGATATGCTGCTTTCCTGAGTTTGGTATTGCCCGGAATTTTCGTTTTGCCCAGGCTCGTCGATTATAATTACCACAGGGTCATCCTGGGCACCCCCGAAAAGCCCGCCAGCGGCCGGCATCCCCATGAACCTGTACACCGTAGCCTCTCTGCTCGCATATACTATCGAAGCAGCACCGATTAACAGCACAATTACAAGACCCACCGCAGTTGCACGCCGTTTCCCCGCCAAGTTGTCTTTTTTCTTGCGCATTATTAACAAGCTCTTAGTGTCGTACTTACTCATTTACAGATAGCTGCCTCTTTCAACAATTTACTCAAAATCCGCCGTCTACACTTTATCAAAAACCTTGCCGTTAAGCAAGGTTTTTGTGCGATGTGTGAGATGGCTCGTTGCAATTGACGAAATATGTCACTTAGATGTATAATCAGGGCAACAGAAAACCATCCGTCGAACATGGTCAGATGCTCCGTGAAAAAGCTAAGTGTCCTCCGTCAGTCACGTCTATCCTATAGGAAACTTGAAATCTAGCAAAAAATTGTGTTCCGAGACTGCGGACACTTAACTTTCTCCCGAAGCACCCGACCATGCCCGACTAGCCTGTGAAATGCAACCAATGTGCCAAAAATCATCGGATGAATGTTCAGTTTTATACAAGGAGCTATTTTGCCATGAATCACGAAAAGTTACAGCTGAGAGAGCCCATAATAACACCGACAAGCGAGATGGTAGCACTGGTGCTAGGTGAGAGTTATGCCGCATATGAAGCATTTCAAGAGGCGTTGCCCGCTCTTGAGATAGAGCAGCAGTGGCAGTGGTACACCCCTCACAAGGCGTGGTTTGCAAAGGGGCAGCACCGCTGGGTGACATCCAGGGGTGCTAACAAGGAGAAAACCCTCTACTGGCTTCATTTCTTTGATGGATACTTCAGCGTGGCAGTTTGGTTTAAAGAGAAAAACCGCATGGAAGCACTAAAGGCCGATGTGAGCGAGCAGACAAGGCAGCTCATTTCCGAAGCTAATACAATGGGCAAGATGCCCACTTTCCCTGTGATATTTGACATAACGACAGCCGAGCCGCTTAAAGATGTCTGCACATTGATTGAGTGCAAGAAAATTTTGGAGAGATAATAGAGTCCGAAGCCAGGCCGGGCGAACCGGCCAAAGCAACGGTCAAAGCACAGCCTCTTTGGATGCCTGGGGCATGCCTGTTTCACCTACTTTTCTGAGCACAAACTGCCCACAGGGAGCGGGGGTGTACTTCCCGTCTTCCAAAACGGTTTTGCCGTTAATCATAACGAGCCTAAAGCCCTCCGGTGATTCATCGGGCACTTCGGGGTTTACAGAGAGTTTATCATAGTCAAAAACGGTTATATCGGCAAAATACCCGGGTCTTAGCTCGCCCCTGCCAGGCAGCTCAAACCTCTCGGCTGTTTTCCCGGTCATTTTGTGCACAATTTTTTCAACAGGCAACTTTAATTCCTTGGCCTTTATCAGAAAGCGCGGAAAGCACTGGAAACACGCGCTGTTTTGCACACCTGTTTCCTCCACCCAGGCATCCGTCATGAGCATCGAAAGTTCATCATCCATTAGCTTGCCTACAATCTGCTCATTATTGTAGCTGCCAATTATCAAGCGTGCAGTCCCGTTTGAGGCATTTACCAGCTCAATGTACTTGTCAATTTTGGAAACACCTGACTGCTGTGCAAGCTGGGCAATATTCTTGCCCTGATACTGTGTATACTCAGGCCCCATGTCCGCCACTGTAAAATCGTCAAAATCCATACCCAGCAGCTTGCGGGTTATGTTTATAATTAACTTGAGCTTAAACAGGGTGAATTTGCTGCTGCGCTTCTCCGGCGGCAAGCCCAAGTACCACGCAGGCAGAATCACGGTTATAACACTAGCTCCGTGGCAGAAGGCATAAATGTCGTAAGTGATGCCGAGCTTATGCAGCTTTTCAAGCATTTTATCACTGAACTTCCATGTGGCCCTCCCCACGTGTATCAGATGGCTGTAATGCAGCTTGACCCCTGCCTCGCTTGCGATTTTCACAACCTCGTCAAGAGCAATCTCAATGTGAGGCTTTGAAAACAAAAGGGGATAGCCCATGGCAATTTTTGAACAGGCGCGGGGATGTACCGTCAAAATGCCACCATGCTTTGCAACCTGCTTTGAAAACGCAACCAGCTCATCATGGGGGGCAAATATCCCAGGCTCGTACATAAGTCCCAGGCTCCCGCCGATTGCACCTAACTCCATGGCCTCCTCAACATGAGCCTGCATCTGCTCAAGCTGCTGATTAGAAAGTGGTTCGGCAGCACTCCCGCTGATTCCTGTGCGCACGCTGCCGTGGCCGATTAAAGGGGCGATATTCACAGGCAAGCTGTCACGGAATTTTTCGATAAAAGACCGGAAACTCCCCGCATCCCCCGCATGAAACAGAGCCCCGCCAAGATTGTCCTTATAGGCACTCTCCGCACTTACGCCAAAAGGCGAAAACCCGCAATTTCCTGTAACCTGAGTGGTTATGCCTTGCTTTATAAAGGGCTGGAAATATTTTTCTGGATTATTTTTGTCAATATAAAAATCATTGTGGCTGTGTGCATCAATAAACCCCGGACAGACATAAAGCCCGAAGCAGTCAACAACCTGATCCGCCTGCTGCTCTATAGTGGGGGCAACGCTGAGAATTTTCTCTCCCTCAATCAAAACATCCCCAACAAACGCTGGCGCACCGGTCCCATCTACAATATTCCCGCCTCTTAATAAAATTTTCACCGCGAAACTCCCTTTCTCTTACACAACACCCTAATTCTGCCGCATCCTATCGCGCATATATGATAACACACACATTCCGCTTCTGTACAGTGCCGCATCATTTACTCAAATCAGGCTCACTAGATGCTGTTGCTAGCCACCCCACCGCTAAACCATCCGCCGAACACGGGCAAATGCTCTGGGAAAAAGTGGGGCGGCCTTCGTCAGTCACGTCTACCTTGGCAGAGGTTTTAAGCCTTGGATGAAATTTGTGTTCCAGGACTACGGCCGCCCCGCTTTCCCCCAGAGCACCCGCCCATGTCCGGCTGGCCTATCCGGCTGATGGCTTAGCTATGAAGGAGTTGCACCCTACAGATATTACAGCACAAGCATCATTTCACTTGAATTAAAGGAAGAAATATGCTATCTTAAAGTACAATATGACACAAAAATTTAACAAGTTGAAGAACTGCTTGATTTGGAAATTTGATTTAAGAGAAAACTTATATCCTCTGATAGCATTTTTACTTTTTCAAAATATTTTTATAGGAAGTAATGCCATGAAATTTCCACAAATGCCCTATGTAAGACCTGATTTTGAAGAGACCAAGGTGGCACTTACAGCCCTGCTGGAGCGCCTTAAAGCAGCGGCGACAAAAGACGAGTGCTTCGCTGTCTACAAAGAAATCGACGAATACTCAAAGGAAGTATGGTCAATGTTTGCCATCGCCCGCATCAGAAACACCCTTGACACAAACGATGAGTTCTATGACAAAGAAAATGACTACACCGATGAAGTGGGCCCCAAACTCGAAGAAGTGCAGCAGGAAATCCTTATGGCGCTGCTTGAGTCCCCCTTCCGCAAAGACATGGAGGACGAGTGGGGCAACCTAATGTTTCTAAACGCCGAAATTGAACTAAAAACATTCAAGCCTGAAATCATCGCCGATTTGCAAGAGGAAAACAGGCTGGAAAGTGAATAC
>WQRL01000252.1 GCA_009786775.1 Oscillospiraceae bacterium | reverse complement strand
ATTTCCATTTTATCGAGAGCGATAAGCGGCCTGAGTGTCGGGATGCCGATGCACTCCTCAGTTACGGCCAGTGCTTCCGCTGTCTGGCTTGCAACTTGCCCGAGATTTTCACCCGTGACGATTGCTGTACAGCCGTTGTCGCGGGCAATGCGCTCGGCAATGCGCATCATGAAGCGGCGCATTATTATGGTGAGCAGGCCTTCGGGGCAGTTAGTTCTAATTTCCTCTTGAATTTTGGTAAACGGAACTATATCCACTTTCATACGCCCGCAGTACTTTGTCAAAATCTTGGCGAGGGACATGACTTTGTCCTTGGCCATTTCGGAGGTGTAGGGAGGGGAGAAAAAGTGGATGGGAATCATCCGCACACCGCGCTTTGCCATCATGTGCGTTGCAACAGGGCTGTCGATGCCGCCTGAGAGCAGCGTTACCATGCGGCCGCCGGCACCCAGAGGCAACCCGCCAGCCCCTCTGGAAGCAGGCCCGTGAACATAGGCTGCGAGGTCGCGGATTTCGACATTTACAATAAGCTCGGGTGTGTGCATGTCGGGCTTTAGGTGAGGGAAACGGTCGTGGAGCAACCCTCCGACATATTGAGAAAGCTGGACTGAACTCATTGGAAAGCGTTTGTCGGCCCTCTTTGATTCAACCTTAAATGACTTCACCGAATTTAGCATTGGAGCGAGATAATCGGCACACATATCCACAATTGCGTCCTTGTCCTTCTCGCAGGCGGCAGCCCGCGCCACAGACATTGCGCCAAAGATGGTTTTGGCGGCCTCAAAAGCCTCCTCCATATCGCAGCTTTCGTTTTGGGGCTCTACATAGACCGTAGACTGCATGCTATAGACCTTAAACTCCCCGAAAGGCTTTAAGCGCCGCCTTATATTTGCCATGAGCTTAATTTCAAATTCACGCTTGTTTAGACCCTTGAGAATCATTTCGCCTTGCTTTAATAAAATAATGTCGTTCATGTAACCTTTTCACTTTCTTTTCGCCCGTTAAGGCGCAGTAATTGACTCTGCTTAGGCAGGGCGGAAGCCGGTGTGCGGCCTTAAACCCTCCTGTATTGTATTGCCTCGGCGAGATGCGGAATTTCAATGCTCTTAGAGGCATCTAAATCGGCTATTGTGCGGGCTACGCGCATTATACGGTCATATGACCTTGCTGTAATGTCGAGCTTTGTGTATGCCTCGCGCATTAGTTTATCGCAAGCATCGCTCAGTGAGCAAAAGCTCTCAAACTGCTTGCCTCCAATATGGGCATTGCAGCTTACCCCTGTGCCGCGATAACGCTCTCTCTGCATATCCCTTGCGGTGTTCACACGCTTGCGGATGACCGCAGAAGGCTCTGAATTAGGGTGTTTGCGCAGTTGCTCATAGTCGAGGGACAATGTTTCGACATACATGTCAAGCCTGTCCAGAAGAGGCCCTGACAGCCTCTCGTGATACCGGTTTACGGAGCTCTCGGTGCAGATGCACCTGCCTGAGGGGTGGCCGTGCCATCCGCATTTGCACGGATTCATCGCACAAACCAGCATGAACCTGCTGGGGTAGGTGACGGAAGCTGTGGCGCGTGAAATGGTCACTTGACCATCTTCTAGGGGCTGGCGTAAAGACTCCAAAACATCACGGCTAAATTCGGGTAATTCGTCAAGAAAGAGCACCCCGTTATGCGCAAGGGAAATCTCCCCCGGCTTAGGGTTTGAAGTGCCGCCTGCGATTGCCGGCGCAGAAACGGTGTGATGGGGTGCGCGGAAAGGCCTTGCTGACAAAATGGGGTTGCTCCGGCTAGTCAGGCCGACAACGGAGTGGATTTCCGTGGTTTCAATCATTTCGTCCCTGCTCATGTCAGGCAATATAGTAGGCAGCCTCTTTGCGAGCATACTTTTACCAGCCCCGGGCGGGCCGACAAGAAGAACATTATGGCCGCCCGCAGCAGCTACTTCCAGAGCCCGCTTCACATTCTCCTGTCCTTTGACCTCTGAGAAATCAGGAGAAGTGTTGTGCTGGGCGACAGGCTCTCTCGGCGTAGAGGGCTCAATTTGCTCATACCCCCTAAGATGGAGCATTAAATCCCTTATGTGCGCAACAGGGTACACGGCCACATCCTCTGCATAAGCGGCCTCATCAGCATTATCGGCGGGTACAAACAAATGCCGCACCCCTGACCGCCCCGCACTCAAAGCCATAGGCAAGGCTCCAGGCACAGGCCGGAGTTCGCCCGTCAGGGAAAGCTCTCCAAAAAACGCCGCATCCCTCGGCAAAGGTTCAATATCACCCGAAGCCGAAAGAATACCGAGCATTACAGGCAAATCGTACACAGTTCCCGCCTTCTTAGTATCGGCAGGAGCTAGATTAACAGTAATCCTGCTGACAGGAAATGTCATCCCGCAAGCCTTGGTAGCAGCCCTGACGCGCTCCCGCGCCTCCTTAACGGCTGCATCCGGAAGCCCCACCACATCAAAATGCGGCAAGCCCCCCGACAGGTAACATTCAACTGAAACCTCATACCCGCTAATGCCGCCAAGTCCAAACGACCTAACCTTAGAAACCATAAAAGCATCCCCCTTTGCCATATAGCAAAAGCATACCACATATGTTTTCTACACTTCAATAATCGTTTGAAGGCGTTTTTCATCATAATTTTCACCATTAGCATACCATGAAAAGAAATTTCGCACAATAAAAAAGACAACCACACCCAAAATTGAACGCCGGTGGATTGTTGTTAAAGCTCCTAGGCCAGTCGGACACGGACGCTGCTCTGGGGGAAAGCGGGGCGGCCGCAGTCCTGGAACACAAGTTTCGCCTACGATTTCAAGTCTATGCCAGAGTAGACGTGACTGACGAAGGCCGCCCCACTTTTTCACAGAGCAGCACCCGCGTCCGACGGATGGTTTTGATATGAGAGCGAATGTCAGCCTCTATCTCCTGCCCCCTCCCTGCGTGGAAGCGGTTTTCAAAAATAGGTGCAGCCATGCCTTATAAGACAAAGCTGCACCTATCCCATTATGCCAAAACTTTATTTACATTTTGACAGCAAATCGTCCCATTTTTTGTCGATATAGTTCTGGGCGTCTTCGAGCATCCACTCAGCCCCCGGCTTGAACATGTGGCTAAAGCGCCCCTGGGGCCTAAAATAGTCCTCTACAGGCAATTTTTTCTTTGGCTCATAAGTTAGCCTCCACTCGCCCTCTACCACTTCGTAGAGCGGCCAGATGCAGGTGTCGATAGCGAGCTTGCAGATATCCATTAAATCCTCAGGCGGATAACGCCAGCCACGCGGGCACGGAGCTAAAACATTGAGGAAAGCAGGTCCTGGAGTGTAGATGGCAGCCTTTGACTTCTCGTGCAAATCCTTGAAATTAGCGGTAAAAGTAGTCTGGGCCACATAAGGGATGTTGTGGGCGACCATAACGCCAGTCAAATCCTTCTTATACTGCATCTTGCCCGGAAGAACGGAACCGACAGGAGCGGTAGAAACCTCAGCGAACTTAGGAGTCGAAGAAGAACGCTGGATACCCGTGTTCATGTAGGCTTCATTATCATAGCAGACATAAACCATGTCATGCCCGCGTTCCATAGCTCCTGAGAGGCTTTGGAAGCCTATATCGTATGTGCCTCCATCGCCTGCGAAAGCGATGAACTTGTAAGTGTCCTCTATTTTGCCCTTCCGTTTGAGGACATTGTAAGCAGCCTCTGCGCCCGCAATTGTAGCGGCGACATTTTCAAATGCCGAATGGATGAAACTCTCCTGCCATGCGGTAAACGGATACAGGAAGCTGGAAACCTCCAGACAGCTCGTGGCAGCTGCACAGCACGTCTTGTGATCTTCTTCTACAGCGCGTAAAACACTGCGCACAGCAACACCA
>WQRL01000251.1 GCA_009786775.1 Oscillospiraceae bacterium | reverse complement strand
GAAACATAATAGGCGGAGCAGAGTGGGTAAAATCCGTAGCGGACAAAGGTGATGAAGTGGCGGGGCTTGTCGAGAAACAGAAAGCCCAGTACGCGGGCCCTGAAATTTTGGGCAAGACTCTGGGGGTAATAGGCCTCGGTGCGATAGGAGCCAAGATTGCCAACGCCGCAGATGCCCTGGGCATGAACGTCATAGGCTATGACCCTTACCTATCTGAGGCGGCGGCCAAGAGCCTGGCTTCCGGGGTGAAAAAAGCAAAGGATGTCGAAACTATCTACTCGGAGGCAGACTTTATCTCCCTCAATTTACCGTATCTCGAATCTACAAAGCGCTTTATAAACAAGGATACCATCGGAAAGATGAAGCAGGGCGTGCGCATAATCAACATGGCCCGCGGGGAACTGGTCTGTGACGACGGGATTCTTGCAGCACTGGAGTCAGGCCATGTGGCCTGTTATGCAACAGACTTTCCAAATGGCAAGACCGCCGGGGCCCCGGGAGTTGTACCGATTCCACATCTCGGTGCGTCAACACCTGAGAGTGAAGATAACTGCGTAGCCATGGCAGCCGATGAAATTATTGAATATATTGAAAACGGCAACATAGTAAACTCAGTGAACTTGCCGCCGGCCTACCTAGCGCGAAGCGGCTCGCCGCGGCTGTGTATAATTTACAAGAACGGCACAGGCATCTCAGACAAATTTTCGGAAATAGTGACAGAGCTTGGCGGCACTGTAGGCAACATGCTAAATGCCGATGCCCCGGCGTTTTCCCACTCATACATACTGGCAGATCTTAACCTAGTCCCTAAAGGGCTTGAAGATTCGTTAAAAGCCATAGACGGTGTCACAAAAGTCAGGATATTGCCGTAAAATAGCAAGGGGTGATTTCCCATTTCGATCAAGACCATGCTCATAATAAACCCCAAGTCCGGCAGGGGTTTGTCAAAATTTTCATTAGGCACGGTTGTTTATCAGTTATGCAGCAGCGGGCATACTGTAACCGTGTACTTCTCAGGAGAGCTAATGCCGGACGAACTAGCTTATAAATATGCAAGCGAGTATGAGCTTGTGGTATGTGTAGGCGGCGACGGGACACTCAGCGCCGTCATGTCAGGGCTTGTAAAGTCCGGAACCTCCGTACCCCTCGGGTATATTCCGGCGGGTACGGCAAACGACATCGCCACAACACTATCCTTGTCCAAAGTCCCCTCAGAGGCCGTGCAGACCGTTATTAACGGTAGTTTGAGGGAGCTGGATATAGGTATGTTTGCTGAGAGGTACTTTACGTATATTGCGGCCTTCGGAGCCTTTACAGGTGTCGCACACTCCACTCCCCAGAATATAAAACGCTCACTGGGGCACCTTGCATATGTAATCTCAGGAATAGCCGAAGTCCCGGCCATAAAGCCCAGAAAATTAACTTTGGAATATGATGGGGGAGTAATAAGCGGCGAATTTATATTCGGGGCAGTTGTAAACTCCACCTCTGTGGCAGGTTTTCTAAAACTTGACCCCCAGAAAGTAGATCTTGCCGACGGGATGTTTGAGATAGTCCTTGTAAGGCAGCCTGTGGATCCTGCGGCTTTTTTGGATCTTTTGTCGAGTATTGCCACAAAGAGCTATGATGGCGGCAATATTCAGATGGTTCACGCTTCACGGGCAAAATTTACATTTGAGGAAGAAGTGGCGTGGACTGTGGACGGCGAAGACGGAGGGCTTCACAAAGAAGTAGAAATAACAAACGCCCACAGGGCCGTAAGCATTTTGGTTTAAGTGGTGAATTAATGAAGATAAACATTCTGGCTATAGGAGATGTGTGTGGGCAGACAGGGCTCGACTTTCTTATCAGCAAGCTCCACGGCATAAAGAAATGGGGCAATATTGAATTTACAGTTGTAAACGGCGAAAACACCGCAGGGCTTGGCATTACGCCTGCTCATGCTGATGCACTTTTTGATGCGGGAGCCGATGTGATCACATTGGGCAACCACACCTGGAGCATCCAAAAAATTAACAAGTATCTCGATGATAACAAGCACATTCTGCGCCCTTCAAATTTTGCGCCCCAAGTTCCGGGCAGGGGCTGGGGGATTTTTGAAACATCCTTCGGAAACGTCTGTGTCATAAACCTAGTCGGGCGGGTAAACATGCATGAAGGGAGCGATAACCCCTTTTATGAAGCTGACAGAATTCTAAAGCAATGTGACACAAACATAGTTCTGGTGGACTTTCATGCTGAGGCCACAAGCGAAAAACATGCCCTGTGCTATTACTTGGATGGACGGGTGTCGGCACTCTGGGGCACACACACCCATGTGCAGACCTCTGACAACAGGGTTTTTCAGGGGGGCACGGGGTATATAACCGACCTGGGCATGACAGGGGCCTGTGATTCAATTATAGGCATGAAACCAGATCAGCCTGTTTCAAGGTTTCTAGGAAACCCGCCGCAGCGCTTTGAGCCTGCCGAGGGGCCTGCCAGGGTTGAAGGGGCTATTTTTGAAATAGATACTCAAAGCGGCAAATGTCTGAGCGTCAACACAATTAGGGTGATGTAAGGACTTATAATATAAAAAATTATGGAGGACATTTTGATGCAAGAAGTTTACGAATTTCTAAAGGAAGCAAAGGCCTACTACCTCGCAACCGTTGAGGGGGATCAGCCCCGCGTGCGCCCCTTCGGCACATACCTCATATTCAATAACAAGCTATACATCCAGACTAGCAAGGAAAAGCCCTGCTCAAAGCAGATGGCCGCAAACCCCAAGATTGAGATTTGCACAATGAAGCCCGATGGTACATGGATACGCATTGCAGCAACTGCTGTAAATGATGATAGCGTTGAGGTGAAACAGGCCGTCCTAGACGATTTTCCCATGCTAAAAGACAGATATAGCGCCGAGGATGAAAAAACTCAAGTGCTGTATCTTAGCGAGGCAACTGCGACATTCTTCTCCTTTGCATCTGAGCCAAGGACTGTTACATTTTAAGCTGTGAATATTAATTACAGGCAAAATTCCATATTTGATTCACCCGAGCCGCAGGGGCCTCTCGCAAGCCGCCTGCGGCCCCGTGATTTGCCTGAGTTTGTGGGGCAGGAGCACCTTCTAGGCGAGGGTAAGGTGCTGCGTCAGATGATTGACAGGGATATGGTTTTATCCATGATATTCTGGGGGCCGCCCGGAGTGGGCAAGACCACTCTTGCGCGGATTATAGCTGGGAGGACGAAGGCAGAATTTGTAGTCTTTAGCGCTGTTACAAGTGGAATCCGGGAGATAAAGGACGTTATGAACAGGGCTGACAGCATGAGCGTGATGGGGGATAAGACCATCTTGTTTGTCGATGAAATTCACCGCTTTAACAAGGCTCAGCAGGATGCTTTTTTACCCTTTGTGGAAAAGGGGAGCATAGTGCTCATAGGGGCAACCACGGAAAATCCTTCCTTTGAGGTAAACGCTGCGCTTCTATCACGCTGTAGGGTGTTTGTGCTAAACGCACTGGGGCGGGAGGATTTAATAAAACTTATTAACCAGGCCCTGACCGACCCGCGCGGGTTCGGCGGACAGAATATAAATATAAGCGATGAAGCGGTATCAATGATAGCGGGTTTTGCAAATGGAGATGCCAGGGTTGCCTTGAGCACTCTGGAAATGGTAATAGTCAATGGTGAAATTGATGGTGATACCACTACTGTAACTACTGAGCTCCTTGAGCAGTGCATAAGCAAAAAATCACTCCTCTACGACAAAAACGGAGAGGAGCACTACAATATTATCTCAGCTTTGCACAAGTCCATGCGCAACAGCGATGCTGATGCGGCGGTCTACTGGCTTTCGAGGATGCTGGAGGCAGGGGAGGATCCTCTGTATGTGGCGCGGAGGGTTGT
>WQRL01000250.1 GCA_009786775.1 Oscillospiraceae bacterium | reverse complement strand
CGAAGATGTTTTGGACACGTGGTTTTCTTCGGCGCTCTGGCCTTTCTCAACCCTGGGCTGGCCTGATAAAACTGAGGATTTGGAATACTTCTACCCTACCGATGTGCTTGTAACAGGCTATGACATTATATTTTTCTGGGTAGCCCGCATGATTTTCTCAGGTATGGAGCAAATGAAGCAAGCCCCCTTCCATACAGTTTTTATAAACGGCATAGTGCGCGACTCTCAGGGGCGCAAAATGAGCAAGTCCCTCGGCAACGGTGTTGACCCCCTTGAGATTATCGAAACCTTTGGCGCGGATGCCCTGAGATTCAACATTATCACCGGCAACAGCCCCGGCAACGACATCCGTTTCTACCCCGAACGCTGCGAGGCTATGCGCAACTTCGCCAATAAAATTTGGAACGCCAGCCGTTTTGTAATGATGAATCTCACCATTGAGCACAATGAGCTGCCTGAGAAGCTGGAACTTGAGGACAAGTGGATACTTTCAAAGCTCAACTCCCTGGCAGGCGAGGTTTCGGAAAACATCGACAACTATGAGCTAGGCGTTGCTGCATCAAAAATCTATGACTTCATCTGGGATAGCTACTGCGACTGGTATATTGAGCTGACAAAGCCACGCCTTCAAGGCGGCGGAGAGGGCGCAATAAATGCCCAAAAAGTTCTGCTGTATGTCCTCACGGAAATCCTGACGCTGCTGCACCCATTCATGCCCTTTATAACTGAAGAAATCTGGCAGGCTCTGCCGCACGAAGCGGAGGGTTGCGCTGCCGCAACATCTGTGGCTGTGGGCGCAAGTAGCACTGACTGCCCGCCTGTGCTCATGGTGCGCAGGTACACCGCATTCACCGAAGCCCTGAATTTCCCGCAGGACGAGGCCGATTTTGAAACAATAATGGAAGCAGTTCGCGCAGTTCGCGCCCGCCGTGCGGAAATGAATGTTCCCCCATCAAAAAAACCGAGCCTCACGATTGTGACTGAGAAGCCCGATGTGTTTGAAGCAGGAAAAGTCTATCTGGGCAGGCTCGCCTACGCAGGTGAAGTCATCATCAGCAGCGAGGTTCCCACAGATTTAGCAGGCCTTGTGTCCGTCGCTACAGGTGATGCACGCCTCTTCATCCCTCTAGCAGAACTAGTGGATGTAGCCAAGGAGCGTGAGCGCATTGAAAAGGAAATGGCCAAGGTTCAAAAGGAAATAGACGTATTTGAGAAAAAACTCTCAAATGAACAATTTACCTCCAAAGCCCCCGAGGCGGTTGTGGCCGCCGAGCGGGAAAAACTTGATAAGCAAAAGGCGCTGATGGCCAATCTTGAGGAGAGCTTGAAAGCTCTGTAGGACAGTATAGATAAATTACGCATTTACGCTTACAGGCTTGCCGCGCTGGCAGGCCTGTAACTGTAAACATCCAACTTTTCACTTTGGCAATATCTAGACAATGAATAAAACTATCCGCCGAACACGGCAGGGTGCTCTGTGAAAAAGTGGGGCGGCCTCCGTCAGTCACGTCTACTCTAGTGAAGACTTGGAATCTTGGGTGAAACTTGTGTTCCGGGACTGCGGCCACCCCGCTTTCCCACAGAGCACCCTGCCGTGTTCGGCTGGCCTGTAAACTGTAACAATATTTACCGTGCTACGGAAAAAGTCTAGCACAAGCATTGACAAAAAGTGTGAAGGAGTATAAAATTAATCTAAAAGTGTGAACAAGTATAAATAATTCACAAAAGTGTGAAGGAGTATAGAAGTGAAAAACCCTTTCAATCCTGCATTCGGCCTTAGGCCGGAGCAATTTATCGGAAGAGATGATATATCAGAGGAGTTTATCCGAGCATTGATGAACCCAAATAACCCGTGGAAATCGACCTTGATTGTAGGCGTTCGTGGCAGCGGTAAAACATCAATACTTTCTGACATCCAGCTCCGATTAAGCGGCTCGGATGCCATAATTGTGTCCACAACCCCTGAAGGGGATTTTCTTGACCGGGTTTTGGGACAGATTTATCGCCAGCTCCCTAAATCTATCATCGGCAATCTCCCTAAACTTAAAAGCATCTCAGTTAACTTAGGTGTTTCAATAAGTCTTGAAAATGACGATGATGAGCCGTATTTCACAAGGACATTCGACTACCAAGTAACACAGATGCTGGAGGCTCTCAAAAATGAGAATGCCCATGTTGTCTTCCTAATTGATGAATCTCAAAAACACACCTCAGAAATTCGGACGTTTATCAGCACCTATCAACAGCTTATAATGAAAGAGCTTCCCGTAAGCCTTGTAATGGCCGGCCTTCCGGAAGTAATAACCGATGTACTAAATGACGATATCCTGACATTTCTTCGAAGAGCAAACAGGGTAGATTTGGAAAACATCGACATATCTTTAGTAAAGGCCGATTACGGAAATGTTTTTAGACGTGCAGGTTTTGATATAAGTGAAGAAACCCTGAGTGCTGCCGCTCAATCCACTCAGGGCTTCCCATACTTAATTCAGCTTGTTGGTTATTATCTGTGGGAGAATCTTGCAAACCAGTTTGACGGTGATATTCTGGCTCAATCAATAACTGAATCTAAATCCAGATTATTCAAAAACGTTCATCAACTGGTGTTTGATAGCCTGTCAAATATGGATAGAGAATTCGTTTTTTCCATGATTTCTGACATCGGCCAGTCTAAAATACAAGACATCCTCAGCCGGTTAGGCAAAGATAAGAACTATATTACACAGTACCGCTCCAGGCTAATTTCAAAGGGAATCATCAAGCCATCCGGGCATGGCAGGATAGTTTTCACCTTCCCATATATGCGGGAATTTCTGGAACTAAAACGAAACGAAATAGGCCTGTGGTAGCGACTGTCAGTGGCCATCAAAGAGGGTTGCTTACACAAACTGCACTTCCACAGAAAAAGTTTGATTAGCCCGGCCGTTAACTGTATAATGATACCGTGAACTTTTGGCTTTATAAATCGGCTTTCTGAAGCCGTAGCACATGGCATAGGAATTACCGTGTAATTATTACGTGACTTGAGCATAGCCTTTTTCTGCAAGCAATCAATCTCAAAAATGTTGGGAGTGAATATTGTGACTTTAGGAAAAGTTTTGAAAGGTATACTAATAGCGGTTATTGTGCTGTTATTTGTAGTCATTTTGCTAGACTTTGGCGCGGCAGCCGGAACCGAGAGAGGGCTGCATCCTCCGTTTCGTGTGGAGTCGCAGGACGGAAGCAGAGTATTCATCTATGATTGGCTGAAAGATTGGGCGTATAATTTGCCGCTTGCGGGAGTATACCACAATACCAATCCACCACAACTGATATATCCTGTTCCAATAGAGTATAGCGGCCACTTTTATATTTCGCAAGATCTTAACCACTTTGCAGTCGTGCCCATTTCGAACCCACAGCTTTGGGGTAGGGCGATATCGTTTTATTCATATGGCGCTTTGAACACAACCTATTTTGTTTCGGATTTCGTGCGGAATTCCAATTCTATCTTACGGGTTGCATCTCTCACCATTATTTGTACTTCGCCCTTCTACATTTGGGAGGACTGGCAGCGCAGTAGCTTTAATGCGGATACAGGCAGATTGCGCATCTCCACAAGGGAGGGGCTCACATATGTTTTTGACCTTTACACAGCTTCAATGATAGCAGGCCCGTTTCCAGGAATTCCTTCACGCTACAGACCGATCGTTGTTTTGATGCTGTTTGTGCTAGTTTGCGCAGAAGCCGGGAGAAGAATACGTGCCAGAAAATCCGAAAATACACAGGGATATAAGGGTAAAACAGCCATCTCCACAGATTACGGCTATCCATGGAGGTTTTAGCTCCTAGCCTTAGGGTATTCCTTTTTGCCCTCAGCTTATCTGAACACCGCAACACACAATACAAGCAGCCCA
>WQRL01000249.1 GCA_009786775.1 Oscillospiraceae bacterium | reverse complement strand
AACTGCCGATACAAACACATACGCAACATAAGTAATTTGGGGGCTGGCTATGGCTTCATTAAAAGCGATAAAAAAGAGAATAACCAGTGTTAATAACACTAAGAAAATTATGAAAGCCATGAACTTGGTCGCTGCATCTAAGTTGCAGAAAGCTAAAGNCAGGCTCGATCATGTCAGGCCTCTGTTTACCGATTTGACCCATGTAATGGAGACAATCAAGCAGGGTCTTAATCCCAAAGAAAAAATTGCTTTCGCCGAAGTGCGGGAAGTAAAGAGCATCGCTTACATTATTCTCTCAGGAGACCGCGGGCTCTGCGGCAGCTTTAATACAAATGTGTCCAAAGAAGCGCTGGCTTTCATAAACGCAAATAGCGGCAAGAAGGAACACATCATCGCAGTGGGCTCCAAAGCCAATGATTATTTTAAGCGCAGAGGCAAGAATATTATAACAAAGTACCCGGCAGCCTCAGAGGCCTCCGCCTTTGCGGATGCTGAAACGCTCGGGGCTCAGGTAGCCAACATGTTCCTCACAGGCGAGGTTGACGAGGTGTATGCTATTTACACCCATTTTGAATCAATTTTAGCACATGTACCCCATATAGTTAAGCTGCTTCCAATAAGAAGTGAATCCTCTGTGGAGCAAGAGCATCAACTTGACATGATTTACGACCCTGATGCCAAGACCTTTATAGAGCATGCAGTACCGATGTACATGAACATAACCCTCTACGGGGCTATGATGGAATCTGCGGTGTGCGAGCTTTCAAGCCGTATGACCAGCATGGATGCCGCTACGCGCAACGCAACCGATATTATTGACGATTTGACACTGGAGTACAACCGCAAACGTCAGGGCATTATCACACAAGAAATTACCGAGATCGTCACCGGCGCAAATGCGCTTAACTGACGCATGAGATAGGAGAGATAGTTTTGGCGAATAGGAATACAGGGCGGATACTACAAATTATAGGCGCGGTTGTTGACGTGCGGTTTGATACACAGCTTCCCGCGCTATACAACGCCATTGAAGTGCGGCATGGGGACAGAGTGGTTGTTTTTGAAGTCGCACAGCACTTGGGTGACAATGTGGTGCGCTGCATATCTATGGACTCTACAGATGGCCTTGTAAGAGGCATGGATGCAGTGGATACGGGCGCAGCTATTTCCGTGCCCGTAGGCGAGGAAACGCTCGGCAGGATGCTAAATGTCCTGGGCAATTCCATAGACAACAAACCCAACCCTGAATCAAAAGAGCGCTGGCCGATTCACAGGACTGCTCCGGGCTTTGCTGAGCAGACCGCCAGAACCGAGATGCTTGAAACAGGTATCAAGGCCGTTGACTTGCTGTGCCCCTACTCTAAGGGCGGCAAAATAGGCCTATTTGGCGGCGCAGGTGTCGGCAAAACCGTTATTATAATGGAACTCATACGCAACATAGCCACAGAGCACGGCGGATATTCTGTATTCGCAGGTGTCGGTGAGCGTACACGCGAGGGTATTGACCTCTACAATGACATGATCCGCTCAGGCGTTATAAACAAGGCCGCACTGGTATTCGGCCAGATGAACGAACCCCCCGGAGCCCGTATGCGCGTGGCATTTTCCGGCCTTACAATAGCCGAATATTTCCGCGACGTTTCCTTGCAGGACGTACTTTTGTTCGTTGATAATATATTCAGGTTTGTTCAAGCGGGCTCTGAGGTTTCGGCCCTTTTAGGCCGCGTACCCAGTGCCGTTGGCTACCAGCCTACCCTGGCTACAGAAGTAGGCAGCCTTCAAGAACGCATAACTTCGACAAAAACAGGCTCTATAACATCAGTTCAAGCTATATACGTCCCCGCAGATGACTTCACAGACCCGGCGGCTGCGACAACATTTACCCACTTGGATGCCACGACCGTTCTATCCCGCGCAATTGTTGAGCAAGGCATCTACCCCGCCATTGACCCACTCGAATCCACCTCACGTATTCTTGACCGCCACACACTGGGCGAGGAGCACTACAACACAGCCCGCTCTGTCCAGAGTATTTTACAAAGATATAAGGATTTACAGGATATCATAGCGATTTTGGGTATGGACGAACTCTCCGAAAATGACCGTCTGATAGTTGACAGGGCCCGTAAAGTCCAAAGATTTCTCTCCCAGCCCTTTTTCGTTGCAGAGAAGTTTACATCCATTCCAGGCAAGTACGTCCCCGTTACGGAAACAGTCCGCGGCTTTGCCGGCATAATAGGCGGCGAGTACGATGAAATTCCTGAAGGGTACTTTCTCAATAAGGGCACAATAGACGAAGTTGTAGAAAGTTTTAAGGAAAACGCATAATGGCTTCAAAGAAATTGAGTGTGCGCGTCGCCACACCTGAAGATGTTAAATTTGATGAAGAAACCGAAATGGTAATCATGCGCTGCATTACGGGCGACATGGGCATTCTCTATGGCCATCAGCCCATATCTGCAATCTTAGACTTCGGCGTGCTGCGCTTAATCGACGGTGATACTGAGCGCAGAATGGCAGTTTTCGGCGGCATTGCTCAAGTTAATGACAATACCGTGACAATTCTGGCAAATGATGCCCAGTGGCCAGAAGATATTGATGTAGCCTTCGTCAAAGCCGAGCACGAGCGCATGGCACGCCGCTCACAGGAAAACCTAGATGTGCTGGAAATCCAGAGAGATCAGGTTCTTATGAGGCGCACTCTGGTGCAGATAGAAGTAAGTTCCTATCCCCTGCTTACTAAAGGGGAACTAAGCGACAAAATGCCGTCAGACGGCTAACGCTTGCCTAATTCTTGACTAGCGCTTACGCCCCTTTGTTTTCACCGGGGGCCTCACAGGCCGTACTAGGCAGTTTTTGCCGAAACCTATGAGGTCTGCCCTGCCCGCTTCCCTTAGTGCATTTATAACCAAGCCTCTATTCTCAGGCCTTTTCCACTGTAGCAGCGCCCTTTGCGCTGCTTTTTCATTTGCTGAGCGCGGCACATGCACAGGCTCCATAGTTTCAGGGTTAATCCCTGTGTAATACATGCAGGTGGACAGGGTTCCGGGGGTGGGGTAAAAATCTTGAACCTGCTCAGGCTGCCTGCCTGACTTGCATAGGTACTCAGCTAGGGAGATGGCATCTTTAATGGTGCTTCCAGGATGGGATGAGATTAAATACGGCACCAGAAACTGCTGCTTTCCGTATCTCTCATTTAACCGCTTGTATTTTTCACTAAACTTTTCAAAGGCTGCATTTCTGGGCTTTCCCATGTAGCCTAAGACTTTGTTTATACAGTGCTCAGGAGCCACCTTCAACTGCCCTGAGATATGGTCCTTTACAAGTTCTGCAAAAAACTCACCGCTACGGTCTAGCATGAGAAAGTCATACCTGATCCCAGAGCGCACAAAAACCTTCTTTACCCCCGGTATCTTCTTGAGCTTTCGTAGGAGCGTCAAATAATCTGAGTGGTCTGCATCCAGGCTCTCACAGGCCTCGGGCGAAAGACAGCGTTTACCGGCACAAATCCCGGACCGGAGCTGTTTCTTGCATGAAGGCCGCCTAAAGTTAGCGGTCGGCCCACCTACATCGTGAACATAACCCTTAAACTCAGGATGCCTCACAAAGCCCTCCACCTCTGCTATAACAGACTCATGGCTGCGGGAGGCCACCGTGCGGCCCTGATGAAATGCCAAAGCACAGAAATTGCACGAACCAAAACAACCTCTGTTATGAATAACAGAGAATCTTACCTCTTCAATTGCCGGCACTCCACCGGCTTTTTCGTACATAGGATGCACTTCCCTGGTGTATGGCAGTGCGTAAATTTTATCCAGCTCTTCAGTGCTCATGGTCTTCTGGGGTGGGTTTACAATTAGCACCCTCCCCTCACAGCCCTGTGCAACTGCTTTGCCCCGCACC
>WQRL01000248.1 GCA_009786775.1 Oscillospiraceae bacterium | reverse complement strand
GTCATTAGGCCAGCTTTTTGTTAGCTTTATTGTTATTTTGTCATATTTTCGGGGCTGAAGCTCACGATTTTTTTAAATCGTTTTGCGACAGCCCCTTGTTGCTGCAAAAGCTGCAAAATTAAAAAAGTGACATCTGGCTGGAATCAGGTAGGTTGCGCAGGGCGCCCAGCGTCTTGAGCTGATCTAGATGTGATTTTTGAACCTTGGGGCAAATCGCGGAAATTTCGTCAATTGATATAAACTCACGCCCTGTACGGCTCTCAGCGAGATCTTTGGCCGCGGTCGAGCCCAGTCCGCTAATCGCTACAAATGGAGGGCGGAGGGTCTTTTCATCAGCGATTAGAAACTTTACACAATCCGAATCATAAAGATCAATGGCGGCAAAGCTGTAGCCGCGCATATAAAACTCATAGCAAGCCTCAAGGGTCGTCAAAAGATCCTCTTCCTTGCTCTTGGCTTCCGGATTGTTGCGGATTTCTTTTATTTTGCGCTTGACGATATCAATGCCCTTTGTCATGCTTTCGGCATCAAAACTGTCCTTTTGGCTCCGGCGGTAGAAATATGCGCTGTAGAACTCCAGTGGCCTGTGCACTTTGAACCAGGCTATGCGGAAGGCCATCATGACATATGCCACGGCGTGAGCCTTGGGGAAGAGGTAGGCTATTTTTTTACAAGACTCAATGTACCAGCTAGGTACATTTTTTGCTTTCATCTCATCTTCTGCGCCGTCGGGAAGGCCTCTGCCTTTGCGGATGCTCTCAGAGATTTTGAAAGCGGCTCTGTCTTTGATGCCTTTGGAAATTAGAAACAGCATTATATCGTCACGGCATCCGATGGTTTCGCTGACTGAGGCCTTGCCTGACAGAATAAGCTCCTTGGAATTGCCAATCCACACACCTTCACCGTGGGAGAAGCCGGAGAGCCTGACAAGGGTATCAAAGTCCTTGGGCTTTGTATCTTCCAGCATCTGGCGCGTTAGAGATGTGCCAAACTCAGGAATGCCGATTGAGCCTGTTGTGCCGACTATTTCATCATCGCTTGGCAGCCCGAGTTTTTGGGGGGATGTGAAAATTGAAAGTGTGTCGGGGTCGTCTAGCCTGATTTCTGTGGCGTTAACACCTGTCATGTCCTCAAGCATTTTTATCATGGTGGGGTCGTCGTGGCCGAGCTCATCGAGCTTAATGAGGTTATCTTCCATGCAGTGGTAGTCAAAATGGGTGGTTATAATCCCCTTGTCCTTATCGTCAGCAGGGTGCTGTGCGGGACAAAAATCAGTTATATCCATACCCTGAGGGATTATTATTAGGCCGCCAGGGTGCTGGCCCGTAGTGCGCTTAACACCCACACAGCCGCGGGAGAGCCTGTTTTCTTCGGCTTTTGTCACACTCTTGCCTTTGCTGTCAAGGTACTTCTTTACATATCCATATGCTGTTTTCTCTTTGATGGTGCCTATTGTGCCGGCGCGGTAGACATTTTTTTCACCAAAGAGCTCAATGGTGTGTTTATGAGCCTGATCCTGGTACTCACCGGAGAAGTTTAAGTCGATGTCCGGAACTTTGTCGCCGTCAAAACCTAGGAAGGTTTCAAAGGGTATGTTAAAGCCGTCTTTGACGTAAATAGTTTCGCATTTCGGGCAGGGCTTGTCGGGCATGTCCGCTCCGCAGCCGTATTCCTGGGAAAAACTGAAATCGGTGTGCAGGCACTTAGGGCATCTATAATGCGCAGGCAGAGAGTTGACCTCCGTTATCCCCGCCAAAAATGCCACGAGGGATGAGCCGACACTGCCTCTTGAGCCGACTAGATAGCCTGTTTTGAGTGAAGCCTCAACAAGTTTCTGGGCAGACATGTATATCACATCGTAGCCGCGGTCTAAGATGTCGCCCAGTTCTGTTTCAAGTCGCTTGGTTATGAGCTCATGGGGGTTTTTGCCATATAGCTCGCAGAGCTTGCCGTAGACCAAGTCCTTGAGGTCCTCAGCACTTCTCTCAATAGCAGGGGTAAATAGCTTCTTCTCAGGCAGAGGGCTTATGTTCTCACACATGTCTGCGATTAGATTTGTATTGGATACGACAACTTCATATGCCGTATCCTCGCCCAAGTAGCTAAACTCTTCAAGCATTTCATCCGTGGTCTTGAAATAAAGCGGCAAATCTTTGTCAGCGTCGTCAAAGCCACGGGAAGCCATTAGGATATGGCGGTAAATCTCATGTTCAGGCTCAAGGAAATGGGTATCGCCAGTGGCTACGACGGGGATACTTAAAGCCTTGCCGATTTCGACTACCTTGCGGTTGAAGTCGCGCAAATCCTCTTCGCTGGAGGCTTTGGCATTATCACCCGTGAGCATGAATGCGTTGTTGCAGATGGGCATAATTTCAAGGTAATCATAATACTTGGCACGGAGCATAATCTCTTCATCGTCTTTTTTGCGTGAAACGGCATCGAAAACCTCTCCGGCCTCACAGGCAGAGCCCACTATAAGCCCCTCCCTATGTGCGTCCAGAGCCGATTTCTTTATTATTGGCCTGCTGCTAAAATCATTGAGATGGCTCATTGTTACGAGCTTGTACAGATTTTGCAGGCCGGTCTTGTTCTTGGCGAGAAGTGTGATGTGCCTGATTCTGCTGCGCCCCCTCTTGTTTAATGGAGGCGGCTCCCCTTCCTCTCGGCCCACATCTGCGATGAAGTAGCCCTCAATGCCGTAAATTACCTTGATCTTGCCGCCAATGCCGCCTGAGGCATAAAAAGCGTCAGGGAAGGACTGGACAACCCCGTGGTCGGTTATGGCTATGGCCTTGTGCCCCCAGTCAATTGCACGCCTGATTACATCGCCTGTGTCGGTCATGGCGTCTAAGGCGGACATCTTGGTGTGCAGGTGGAGTTCAACACGTTTCTCCTCGGCACTATCACGCCTTGGCTCATGGGAAACTGAAACAATATTTCTAGGTTCCATGACCAAGTCTGCATCATATCTGCTAAAGCTCATGGTGCCGGCAACGGTTAGCCACATGCCTTGCTTTATTTTCTTAGCGATTGAAGCGGCATTTTCCTCCCGCATGAATTTTGTCACCTGAATTGTGCCTGTATAGTCGGTCAAATCGAAGCGCAGCAGCCAGGCTTTGCTAGGCTCAATATACCTGGTCGTAACACTGCAAACTTCGCCCTTTACGTTGGCTTTGCCTAAATCTAAGCTGAGGTCTCCGATGGGCGTAAACTTAGCGCTTGTGCCTGGCCGCTTGCCCATAATTACAACGCCGGGAGAGGTGCCGGTGGGATTTTGCCCCGTTTTTGCAACCGGCGGCTCGCCCGTGTGCCCCCAGGTTTCAGAGGCGGAGCGGGAATATACTGCTGTTGCTGAAACATTTGACAGGCCGTATTCTGAGCAGATTATATCCTCAAGAGCTGTTATCTCCATTGGAGGGACAGGCTCGGAGAGGGAAACTGTGAGCTTCATAGTTGTGCGTGCTTTATCTACAGTTACAGAAATGACCCGCGCGCCGCTGTAGTCGGACGCGAGTCTATCATTACCCCTGCAAAATGGGAATACTTCATATAGTAGTGTGTTATCCGATGCGCTCAAATTATATGTTCCTTTCCTGATTTATCATAATAATTGAAAATAACTCGTCCACAAGTTTATTTGCCGGAACTTTCTTTACGATTTGGCCGCGCTTGAAAATGACTCCTTCGTCTTTTCCGCCGGCTATGCCATAGTCGGCTGCTGAGGCCTCTCCCGGGCCGTTTACCACGCAGCCCATGACGGCCACAGATATGCGGAGGGAGCTATCGCTTAGCTCCGCTTCAAGCTGTGCAAGCCTGCGCTCAACCTCTTCGGCCATCGGGATTAGGTCGATGCCGCACCTGCCGCAAGTTGGGCAGGAAATAAGCTCATAGCCACCCCGCAGACCAAG
>WQRL01000247.1 GCA_009786775.1 Oscillospiraceae bacterium | reverse complement strand
GGTGCTCCGATAGTGTGGGAGGCATCCACGCGGACTGTGATAATAAACACCGAAGAGGAAGAGACCGAAGAAGAGCGCGGGGAAGAAACAGATGATATAGATGAAAATCAGGCGATGGCAATGCTGCTTCTTTTGGCCCGGCTTGGTGCTGTGGACGATATGTTTATGATGATACTTACCTCAGTGGTTGAGCTCGTAAACTTCTATATGTTTGTTGCGGAGCCTGTTGTGCTTGCCGAAAATGCACAAGAATATGCGGCAGCGGTACGTGAGCTTCTTGAAGAAAGCGGAAGCGGGCTCTATTCGTTCTGGAGTGCGCTGGGAGAAGATGGCCCAGTCCTGGGAGCGGGGGGGGCTGGAGCCCAGCACAGGAGGGGTATGGCCTGAGCAGGGGCAAATGATAGCAGCAGCTGTAGAGCTCAGGGCAATCGTGGAGCAGGTCAATGGGTAATTTGGCTCAGTAAAAGAAAATATAGTGTTTAGAGGGTTGCATTGTGAAGAGGATAAACAAAAGGATTAGCTATAACAAAAAAGCCACTTCACTATGCAAGCCTATTTTTGTGGCTGTGCTTGTGGTTGTAGCATTGCTGCTCACAACCTGCAATTTCGGCACCTTGTACCAATTGGAGCAGTCAGATGGCGGGCAAGAGAAGAAGGGGGATGCAGCTTCTCTTGAGCAGCCTAGCCAGCCAGTGCAGGGGGAGGCTAGTGATGAACAAGATTATGGGCTTGATAGTCAAGAGCTTGATAGTCAGGAGTCTGGAAGTCAGGAGCAGGGAAATGAGAATGAAGCCTTACAAGAAGGCTTCAGTGATGATGAAGGGGAGCGGGACAATCAAGGTGAGTCCCGCTATGAAGTTATGCCGTTTCGCCCTGGTACGCCAAATGGGCTGACTCCGCCGTATGAAGGGATATTTGAGTTGCCCGTCAGAGGGGCGACGGGCTGGGCCGCGGCGAATTTAGCCATGCGCTTAGGGCCGGACGCAAATTCGGCAAATATCAGGACATTGCAGCCGGGGCAGGCGTTTACTATCCTTGGCGAATATGGGCAGTGGTGGAATATAATGCTGGGGAGTGGTGAAGAAGGCTGGGTTTCGCATAGGCACTGCTTTATAAACCTGCCGGATATCACACCTTCGGTTGTGTACAACATAACGAATGCCCAGGCTTCAGTAGCCCGCTCTAACTTCACGGACATTCCAAATGTTACAGGGCAGGCAAGCTACGAGGCATTTTCCTTCAATGAGCGCCTGGGCAGATATGAATTTATAGTTCCTGCATTATACGCTACGAGCCTCAAAGTAATGCAGGCACAGCAGCTTGCGCTTGCAGAGGGGCATACGCTGGTAATCTACGAGGCATTTCGCCCGCGCAGCGCACAGCAAAGCATTGTAGCGGCTCTTCGTGCGCTGATGGAGGCAGACGAGGGTGTATACAGTGCTATTAACGATCCGCCTTGGCACATAAGTTGGTTTATTGCCACCACTCTGTCAAATCATCAGCGCGGCGTGGCACTTGATATGAGTTTGGCTCAAATCATAAGCGCAGAGGTTGGGTCTATAGGCGGATTTTCATATTGGCACATCACTGAGTATGCCGAATTTGACATGCCAACTCCCATGCACGAACTAAGCTCACATGCTGCCTTGCTGAGCAGGCCTGTTACCACAAACTCTGCGACTGCTTGGCGCGAGGTGCCTTTTGCCGATGGGATGACCGACGGAGCAATGCTGCTGGTGGAGTACGCAGTAGCCGCAGGCTTTACCCCTATGGCATCTGAATGGTGGCACTTCAATGACCTAGAAGGCAGAATAATAGCCATGGAAGCAGGCATCGTAGGGGAGTTTTATACTAGCCGCATCTACAGCACTCTATGGGATGCTGTTCCTAGATAACAGCTCCGCCGCAGCTTGAGCCGCTGCCGGCTGTGCAGGCGTAGCAGTGGTTGGCTACAGCAATTTCGCAGCCGAGAAGGTCGGAGGCACTGCACTCAGAGATGTTCTTTGGTGTGCGCACAAGCCCCAGCGCTTGGTTAAAATCGCA
Source organism: Oscillospiraceae bacterium (assembly GCA_009786775.1). Taxonomy (GTDB): domain Bacteria; phylum Bacillota; class Clostridia; order Oscillospirales; family Oscillospiraceae; genus WRMH01. Next base: position 1,887 of record WQRL01000247.1, on the reverse strand, counting down.
GTCATAGACCGTTCCGTCATGCTTTAGGGATATTTGACTGCGGCACATGACTCCTGAAACTGTAGATGGGTTAAAAGCACCCGACAGTTTTTCCATGTAACGCTCTAGGTTGCCCGACTGCTTTAAGAAGCTGAGGAAGCGCCCTACGGGAAAGTTACCAATAGCGAAGAGGTTATTAAAGCTGATGCCATGCCTGTCATAAAGAACCCTTCTGTAATCAGCTTCTATTCCCTCTTGAGCTCCGGGCAGGAAGGCTCCGCCCGGGTTATATACCAGATTTAGCATAAGGCCGCTGCCTTCTCTCCCATACCCTAGTTCATTGAGGCGCTTTAACATTTTGATTGAGGACTGGAAAACGCCATCTCCGCGGATCCGGTCTGAATCCTTCTGGGAATAATATGCCAGGGAGCAAATCAGCGTAACTTTGTTTTCTGCATAAAATTCAGGCATGTGTGAGTAACGTTCATCATCGAGCACAGTGAGGTTTGACCTTACTGTGACATCTTTGTTTAGGCGGGTGGCTTCGGAAACCAGCCAGGTGAGGTCAGGGTTAAGTTCAGGGGCTCCGCCTGTTATGTCAAGTTTGGGTATGCAGAGCTCCGTCATGACTCTAAGGGCTTGTGTCATGACTTCACGCGGCATAAGTTCCTTTCGGTCAGGTCCGGCATCAACATGGCAGTGCTTACAGCGAAGGTTGCACAAAAGCCCGATGTTCATTTGCATAGTTTCGGCCTTTTCCATAACTCTCAGGGGCGGTATTCCGTTTTTTCGGAGCGTTTCTTCAAAGGGTGTTATTGTTTCGATTGAGTTTAGATCATCTAGCTGTGTGGTATTTGTAGGCATGAGCATACTCCGTTTCTATTGAAATTTCCCGCAGAGCCTCTGCCGCAAATTTAGTGCAGGGCTGCGGCAGAGAGCACGGCGGGGCTATGTGTGGTATTGGTATGCTAGTATCCGATTTTTTTGATTATATTTTTCATCTGAACGCCGTGAACCAATGATGCTCCGCCGCGGATTGCGCAGGCCACATGGACCGCTTCGGTCATCTGCTCCTCGTTGGAGCCATTTTCGAGTGAGCTCTGGGTGTAGGCATCTATGCAGTAGGGACACTGCACTGCGTGAGCTACTGCCAGTGCGATAAGAGCCTTCTCCCTGGCGCTGAGTGCCCCAGGCTCGAAAACCGAACCGTAGTAATCCATAAATTTTTCCCATAGCTGCGGAGCTTCTTCGCCCATGGTTGAGAATTTGTCAAGATCGGCGTAGTTGTAATATGATTCCACTGTAAATACACCCTTTCAAAATATTAATATTATCACTTAACAGCAAGCTGCGCCACCGCCGGAGGCCTCGGGAACTGTGCCGCAGCCTTCAAAGGCTCCGAAATGGACAGAGCGGTCGCCGGCTATCTTAAAGGCCTTGCCGTATCTGGTTTCAGAAACCATTGAGGCGGTATTTCCGCACACGGTCATGGGCTTGCCTGTAAAGAACCTGTGGTGGTCGTCCAAATCAAAGAAGCGAGGATGCCCGGGGATGCTCCCGTCGTACCACGCAACCTGGCCGTAATCCTCACAGATGTCCTCCAGCCCGCTGAGCTTGAAAGCCCTGACAGTTCTTGAAGTGAAGTTTACAAAACCAATTTTATTAGAAATCTCATCATTGGTCATCTCGATGATGCTGCTGCTCGTGTAGCGGAAATCTGTCCACCCGGTTTCGCCCATTAGCCTGCGGAAATCCTCTGCATACATGGCTCCGCCCAAGCATTCCCCGCGCAAAACAGGGTCTGAGGTTAGATGTGCAGGAATCCGGCGGTCAGAGAAAACATCGGAGAAGTAAAGCTCTCCGCCGGGTTTTAGAACTCGGAATATCTCGCCGAAAACCTGTGGCTTG
>WQRL01000246.1 GCA_009786775.1 Oscillospiraceae bacterium | reverse complement strand
AAAGGCTTTTGAAATTGCAGGCTATGACGAAGCGGAGCTGGAGCAGCGCTTCGGGGCTCTTTACACGGCGTTTCAATACGGCCCCCCGCCACATGCCGGAATGGCTCCGGGGATTGATAGGATAGTAATGCTTCTTGCAGAAGAAGAGACCATCAGGGATGTAATAGCATTTCCGCTAAACGGAAACGCCCAGGATGTAATGCTGGGCGCTCCGGGCGAAGTTACGCAGATGCAACTGCGGGAAGTGCATATACGAAGATAAATTGATTGATCCTTGCTAGGGCGGTTTTGAAGAGCAGTTGTGCTGCCACAGAGATTTCGCCAAAGCTGCTTTGCCACAGCAGCCTTACCACAGTGAAAGCTGAGGCTCAGTTTCTCTTTTGGCTTTTCGCGCTTTGAGTTTGGATTTTGCGATTTGAATGCTGCACTGCACAAGGTAGTCGGAGGACTCCCTTGTGCAGAATTCGTCGTGGAGATAAATTGAGTATACAGGGCCTACAAGGTTTAGGCCGTGTTCCTCGGCATATGATATCATACGCTTGGGCAGGTCGCCGACGTTTCCGTAGTACCCCAGCGCGTAGCCAGTGAGATATTCGCCGGGCTTTCGCCTCAAAATACCGTTAGGGTCCACGGAGAGGAAGTGGTTAGGCAGGCCAGGCTGTGATGAGAAGGATTCCAAATCATCATGGAAGGCTGCAATGGGGTAGCTGAGATTGATTCCATAATCATCAACCTTTGATAAATGCCCTGCCAGTTGGTCTAAGAAGGTGTGGCCTTGCTTATATTCATTTCGTGGCCACTGCATCAGCCGGGTTTCAGGAAAAGTGGCCACAGCTATGGAATCTGACGGGACGCTGAGGCCTTGCTTCATAAGCTCCCGCCTAGTCTGGACGATGGAGTGCCGCAGCCAGAGTTTGTACATATCGTCAGTTAGCTTCTGTTCATATTCTTCGAGGATTTCCAGCATGAGCCCGGGGCTTCTGCCGTCTTTAATCTCAGCTATGTTTTTGAGGGGGATTTCAAGTTCGCTGAGGGTTGTGACGAATTGCAGAGAGGGCAGTTGCGCGATGGAGTAATGCCTGTAGTTGTTTTCGGGGTCGCGCTTAATTGGCGGAAAAATTCCAAGAGATTCCCAATATCTCAGTTTCGAGGATTCTACACCTGAAAGTTTTGAAAATTCAAGTATCGACATTGTATTAAACATAGCCATGAACTCCTTGCATAATCAAATCTAGGGATACTAAAGTGTAGCATTGTTAAGGCAATTGCGCAAGTAGAGTTTGAAAAAAGATTGCAAAAAGCTCAAAATGAATCCGAAAACCTTAAATGCCTTTAAGGTTTTTAAGGCGGAATTTCAAGTCCTGCGCAGTGAAAAATTAGATTTTAACTTGTAAAACACTTTGAAATAAAATAAATTCAGAGTAAAACACGATGAATTTTGTTGGGAAGTTGTGAAAAGTAATAATGTTTTCTACAGTATATTTATATACTGATGCCGTAGGCGTTAAAGATGCCAAAAAACAGACTATAAATAGCAATTATTTTGATAAAGGTCATTGACCTTAAAATGCTTTAATATTTAACCTATGCTTATAGATAGCATAAAATGTTATCAAGAGAGGAGGGTGAACATGATATTAGGGGAAAAGTTAAGAACGCTTCGTCACCAGGGCGGGAGGACTCTGCGTGAACAAAGCAGGTTAATCGGGGTTTCAATGAATTCTGTATATAGGTGGGAGCATGGCTTGTCGGTTCCTAGAAAACCGTTGCTGAAGGTAATCGCTGGCCACTACAATGTGTCTTTGGAATGGCTTCTTGAAGATGACTCCGCCGCCTCGCTTGTAAGCGAGATTGAAATGAATTTGCTTGGGATGTTTCGGAAAATGTCTGATATGAGTAGGTATAAGGTTTTGGGATATGTGGAGAGGATGAGCTTGGAAGAGCGGCGTATGCAGGAACTTATGTATTAAGCGTATATGCCTTTAACGCTATCCGCACATAAAAAATCATCCCCGGCCATAGCGGCCTGGGATGATTTTTTGTGAAAAATTTATTTTAGATATTTGTCAATAAACCCATAAATTCGGTTAACGCTTTCAGGCTGTGCGTATCCGGGGTCTGCATGAAGGAACTCTTCGCTTGTGTCAAGCTCTGCCATGCCATCGCCTGCGACTTCGTTAATTTTCTTCCAAAGCTCCATGCCTTGCTGGTATGGAACCGCAGGGTCAAGCCTGCCGTGCTGGATAAGAATTGGCGGAATATTAGGGTGGACATTGTCGATGGGGTTATAAAAGCGCAGCATGTTCGGTATTAGCTCGGCTCTTGTGCCCAGCATCACGTCAATGGGGCTGGGGGCTCCGGGTATAGGTATGCGCGGGACCCCAGACTCGTCGAAGTGTGGATGGATAGCTGCAAAGTCTGTGGGACCAAATTGTTCCACCATGGCGAGTATTTTGCATACCGGAGCGCCCGGGATATCTCCAAACACCGCCTGGCCCTGGGTGTATGCGGCCATAAGAGCCAGATGAGCCCCTGCGGAGGAGCCGCAGAGTGCTGTGCGCGAGGTGTCCAGCATGTAGGAATCGGCATTTTCCGCAATCCACCGCATGGCCGATTTTATATCGAACATATTATCAGGGTATCTAACATCAGGCACCAGCCTGTAGCCAATGCTGACAACAGCATAGCCTCTGTTTACACCATCCATAAAGGGCACGACTTGCACATCGTCCTTAGCGCCGCGCTGCCAAGAGCCTCCGTGGATATAGAAAACTATGGGAAATGGCCCTGTGCCTTCGTTTGGCAAATAAATGTCCAAGGCCTGCCTAGGATCTTCACCGTAGCTACAATTTAGGAATTTGCGTTTAATGCCTGAGGTATTAAGCTCTAGTTCACCAAGTCTTGCAAACATGGCTTCGGCCTCTTCTAGCGGCATAATTTTGACCTGTGGGTTTAAGTTAGAATTTGACATGCTTAGTTCTCCTTCAAATGTTTAGCATAATAATTCATCAAGCAGCCCTCTGTGAGGATGATGCGCTCATCCTCACTAAGCCCCTTGCAATAAAGTGTGATATCGCGAACAGCGCCCCCTGAAATAACTTTTGCAGGGAAGACTTCAATCCCACCGAGGATTTTTGCCGACACTTCCGGGACATAAATCCAGTCGCCGGGATTATAGTCAAAAGGTTCGTCCTCTGAAATGGTAAAAGGTACAAGCCCCCAGTTAATGCAGTTTGAGCGGTAGCGCTTGGTGGCGTACTCATAGCTAATATTGGCCAGCCCGCCCAGAACTTTCTGGCATGAGGCGGCCTGCTCACGGGCGCTGCCGTCGCCGGGTTTTTTCGCAAATATTGCTGAGCCAATTGAGGTGTTTTGTGAAAAAGCGCCTGCAAGCTCAAGTGTTTTAGTGACATCATCCGGCAGGGAATGCCCGCGCCTGCTATCTTCAACTGAGCGGACAGCCTTGCTCAAACTCACATATTCAGGTGCGCGCCGTGAGAGCGTGAATTCCGACAGGGCGATTGGGTTTGAGCGGTAAGATGAGGTTTCGCCGGAAGGGATTAGCTCGTCTGTAGTAGTGACCTCATCGCGTATGACAGCACATAATTGAAGCAGGAGATTATCTTCCGGCTTAGGGAATTTGGGCCAGTCCTTTATATTTGGGCCGAATCTGAGCTCTTCCGCAGGTATGGGTTTTCCAAAGCCGTTATAGCAGCGCTTTTCATAGACACTGCCGTCGTATATGTACTTGCGCGGAGTAACCTCGTAATCAACATCGGTTGCGGCGGTCAGGATGCCGGCATTTATTGCGGTGGCAGCAATGGAACGGGCATCCATGAGTGCCACAGCGGAAATTTGGCCGTTTGCGGGCTTGGAGCCTTCGCGGTTTGCGAAGTTGCGCGTGGCGTGGCGGACGGAGAGGGTGTTGTGAGCCGGAGTATC
>WQRL01000245.1 GCA_009786775.1 Oscillospiraceae bacterium | reverse complement strand
TGCATCCGATGGGTCCAACGCCGATTGTGCTGCCGAGCTTACCCATTTCTTCCAGCACTTCCATGACAAGCCTCTGAGAGATGCCATGTGTGCAGCCGGGGCAGTAATTTGTCTCACCTGGGATAATACCCTTTGTATATTCAAAAATTGGTTGCATTTTAGGCTCCTCCCGTCTCTTCCAGAATTTTTTTAATCCGCTCTGCTATCTCAAGAGAGGAGGGAATCATGCCGCCGGTGCGGCCTACGAGCTTAACAGGGAAACGGTTCATCACGCCGAGCTTTACGTCTTGGATGAGCTGACCCATGGAGAGTTCAGCAGAGATTATGACCTTCGTTTTGTCTGCGATTTTATTAAACTCATCATAGGGGAACGGCCAGAGCGAAATGGGGCGGATAATTCCGGCCTTTATCCCTTGGGTGCCTAAGATTTCAATGGCTTCCTTGGCTATTCTCGCCATGATGCCGTAAGCGACAATCACAACCTCCGCGTCCTCAAGGCCTGTGGACTCAACGCGCAGAAGTTCTTTTTCGGCTCTTTCGTATTTTGCAAAGAGATGATGGACATGCTCCTCCAACTGATCAGGCTGAATGCGCAAAGATATGACCCTGTTTCTCTTGCTCTCATCATCTCCATAGCCCGTGAGTGCCCAGGGCTTGACTGAGCGGATGTCTTCACGCTTAACCTCGGGGCGTGGTTCGGGGAGCCTCACAGGTTCCATCATCTGACCCAAAATGCCGTCAGAAAGTATAAAAATAGGGCTGCGCCACTCATCGGCAAGTTCCATGGCTTCGTAGACAATGTCAACAGCCTCCTGGATGCTTGATGGTGCGAATACCGGGATTTTGTAATCTCCGTTGCCGCCGCCGCGTGTGGCTTGGAAATAGTCAGCCTGTCCGGGCTGAATACCGCCTATGCCGGGGCCGCAGCGGGATACGTTCATTATTACAGTGGGAATTTCGGCAGAAGCTAAGAAACTGATGCCTTCCTGCATCAATGCGATTCCGGGGGAGGATGAGGTTATAAAAACCCTGCCGCCGGCGGAAGCTGCGCCATATGCCATGTTAATTGCGCAGATTTCGCTCTCTGCCTGGATAAATGAGCCGCCGCGGTTGGGGAGCTCACGGGACATGAATTCCGGAACTTCGTTTTGCGGGGTAATGGGGTAGCCGAAATAAAACCGGCAGCCGCCGCGTATTGCCGCTTCGGAAAATGCCTCGTTGCCTTTCATTAATACTTTATCGCTCACTGCGGATTTTCCTCCTTGTAAATGGATATCGCCCCGTCGGGACAAACGAGAGCACAGGACTTGCAGCCTATGCAGGCCTCCATGTCTATGACCTCTGCCGGACTGTAGCCCTTGTTGTTTATATGTGAACTGATTGCCACGATTTTTTTTGGGCAGAACAGGACACATAACTCGCAACCCTTACAGGTTTCTCCGCTGATGCGGACGTCGAATTTCGCCATGAATATTCTCCTTTTACCGGTTATCTAACCATGATGTTTGCATATATAGGCCCATGGGCACCAGAAATCCGGAAATTCCGGAAAGCTCCATGGGATCTACCGTATTCTTTGGATAACAACTGCACAGAAGCTCTATTCCCGTTTGGTTACAGACCTGCGTGCATAGCTCGAAGCCTCTATGAATCATCTGTGCGGTGGTCTCCGTGAGAAGGTGTGTATTGTTTACAAGCTGGGTTATTTTTAGCCCTGTGGCGGATTCAATTGATGCTATATGTGCAAGCACTCCTTGTACATCGGCGGTGTCAGGGCGGCAGGCATTGACAACCGCCAGCACGGTAGTATCATCATCGGTGAAATATTTTGTAAACTGATTTAGCACCAGTGCCCCCGCGTCGTTTCCGCCCGCATCAATAATTACGCGGCAACTGGAATCCTCCAGCGGGATGCGCACATTGGCGCCTAGAGCAGGGATTTCAGCAGTTATGGCCGTGTCAAAGTGGTCACCGTAGAGCTTAACACCTGCGGCTTCAAGCATTTCGCGCCTTTCTCTCGCCCTAAAATAAGGGTTGACTATATCCAGGTCAACAAGCGCGAGTTTCTCGCCTACATGGCCAGCATGGAGCATGGCAAGAGAAACAGAGAACTCTGTCTTGCCGCTGCCATAGTGGCCGGTAACTATAATTTTTCTTTTTACGCAGCCAAATAACCGCATGTCGGTCATCGTGTCGCCCCTTTCAATATAGTCGCGGCTTCACATTGCCTCGAAGCGGCCAACATCTACTTTTAACAGGAATATGGGGATTTGTCAATATCTCACAAGTAAATTAGTGAATGAATAGCAAAAATTTGTAAGAAATTCACAAAGCGGTGATTTCTTAACCACCGGCAGACGCTGTTAGAAACGCGACCTCACTGCCACTGCGCAGCCTGTGCCCTGGGCGGGCTCTAACAGCCTCGTTATTAATGAAAACCGTAGCGGCATTTAGCATAGCCTTATCGGCTCCCAGCGCAACGAGTTGCTCACAGATATCCCGCAGGGTCTGTGCTTCAATGGTGAGGATGCGGGGGCCGCCGTAAGTGCTGAGCAGCCCATAAAGTTTGACGGTTACTACGGGCTTGGCCGTTTTTGGATTATCCATGCGCAAATCCCCGGCTATGAGTCCAGGCCTAGTTTTTTGAGCCTGCGCTTCTTGGGGAGCCCCTGTGAGTCCCAGCCACGTATTTTATAGTACTTTTTGAGCATCTTATCCAGTGCAACCACCCGTTGGCCGTCGGTTTGGATAAGAGGCGACCTTAAACGCTGGGGCAGCGTGTCTCCGTTTTTGAGCCCCTGGCGGACATTTATGAGCCGCTCAATATTATATATCCGCTCGCCGGCCCGCACAAAGGAGCCTATGCTTACGTTATTTCCTGTGACAAGTTTTATGGCGTGGGGGTGGGGCAGAAGGCTAGGGATGTTCATGCCGAGCAGCCTTGGGTGGTTATGCAGAAACCTTACGATACCGCCGAAACTGGGCAGTACGGCGTTTATGGCGCGTGAGATAATGCTGTTGGGGTGTTTAATCAGGCCGTGGGGCAAAACTGCATATGTTGTAAACACGCAGCTTCCGGCCGACGAAGCGGCCTCCATAAGGTCTTGGAAAAATACTGTTAGCGCTGCCTTGCCGCGTGTTGTTGAGCCATTTACTTTAAGGCCCAGATTCTCAAGCACCACCATGTAGCCGCCGTTTAGGTGACAGCCTCCGCGGTTGGCAGTGGCGTAGCCAAGACCCATGCCCTGGGCGGCCCTTGGGTCATATGCCGCCAGTTCCATGCCTTTGACATGAACCGCAAATTCACGGCCGCCGTACTTTTCTGAAAGGCGCATTACGCCCTCGGCGATGTCGTCGCCAATGCCTTCGCGGCGGGCAACTTTGGCCAGGAGTTCTTCAATTGCATCCGAGTCGCCGAAACGCAGTCCGTTTTCCCAGAGCCCTTTTTCGTTGAGTTCCATCGCAAATCCAACGGAGCCTCCGAAGGAAATTGTATCTATGCCGTATTCGTCGCAGAGATGGTTCATGCGGATAATGCTCTCAAGGTTATCGTTTAATAAATTAGCGCCCAGCAGGCCAAGGGTTTCAAGTTCCGGCCCTTTGACTTCTTTGCCGTCGAGCTTGACGACCCTGCCGCATTGTATGGGGCAGGCGGTGCAGCCTTTGTTTTTGACAAGATGTTTCTCCCTGAGGGTCTCGCCGCTGATTTTGTCGAATTGGCTGAAATTTCCGCTCTGATAATTCTTTGTAGCTAGCAGGTCATTGTACTGCATCATGCTGACGAGGGCTGCGGTTCCTAGTTTTGGAAGCTGCTGGCCTGTTATGGGGTGCTCCCTTAGATGTGAAATCCATTGTTTGCTGAAATCTTTGGCAGCGTCGCTTGTTGCGGTTGTAGCGGTGGTTTTGCTGTTTGCTACAATCCCTTTAAGCTGCTTATATCCAAACACTGC
>WQRL01000244.1 GCA_009786775.1 Oscillospiraceae bacterium | reverse complement strand
ATGGCCACGGTATTTTGTAGGAAGTTTCTCTGCTGTCATTTCCTCATAGGTTCTAAACGTACCATCGGGCTTGCGCATTGCATCCATCAGCTTGCTTGCCGCATCTATCATCGCGTTGCCTGCCATATAATGCGAGCGGCTTGCGGCAGTAAGGCCATGCTTTGGCGCACGTCCGGTGTCATTCATTACAAGCCTTATTTGCTCAGGGTTGAGCCCTAAAGGTTCAAAGGCCTTTAGCGCATGAGCCAGCAAACCTATATCTCCCCCCTGCCCTACATCCTGCCAGCAACTGTAGCAGGAAATTCTTCCATCGGGCAAAAGCTCAACGTCAAGCTCACACTCGTCAAAGAGCCCTTTAGAAACGAGAAATCCTCCGAGAGAAATACCAGCCCCCACATTTCTACCCTGTGCTTTGAGAGCCTTTGCTTGCGCAGCAAACTCATCGTAGTGAGGCTTTATCATATCCATAAGCCCCCGGTAGCTGGTATAGTTGAGATATGGCCTGGAATTTACTGTGGTATCGCCCGGCACCGCCAGATTTTTGTAACGGAACTCAAATGGGTCTATGCCAGCCTTCTCGGCTGCCATATCTATCAGTGCTTCTGTGGTAGTGTAAACCTCAGGGGCGCCGAAACCGCGGTATGCCACGTTAAATCCGTTATTGGAAGAGCCTGCCCTGGCAAGTGCCTTAATGTTTGGAATATTATAACCGTGAAATCCAATGGAGAAGTAGTTTGCAAAAGTTATGCTTGCAACAACCGTGTATGCACCGTGGTCAAGCGCGATATCATATTCCACACCCAGAATCTTGCCGTCTTCATCACATGCAATGCGCCCGTTTGCATAAGATGCCGCACGCTTTCCGCTCATGTGGTTAAACTCGTCATATTTTAGGGTCAAAGTACAGGGTATTCCCAAGTTCTGTACAGCGGTGGCCACCAGGGAATAAATATTTGAGGCAATGGCATAACCAAATGAACCTCCCGCAGGATTATTTATAAGCCTTAGCTTATCTTCCGGAACCCCGCATGCAGCCGAAATTTCATGTAATGAATCATGCATCGACTGAGCTTTGCACTGGATTGTCAATGTCCCATCACTCTCGTAGTAGCCCTGCACAGTATCCGGCTCAATGGGCAAATGGGTCTGGCGCGGAGAATGGAAACTGCCTTGCGCGACAATAGGGGCATTTTCAAAAATCTCCTCAGTGTCCTCACCTTTAAGAAGCGGATTTTCCATGTAAAAATTCGGCAGGGTATCTTGAATCTGGATGGCATTGGGCATGACCGCTTCCGGAAAAGACATATATGAGGGCAAGATTTCATATTCAACCTTAACCTTCAACGCAGCTTCGCGCGCGCGCTCCTGGGTATCGGCGGCCACAAGTGCTACACAGTCCCCGCGCTTATTTACTTTCTTCCCGCAGATAATAGGAAACTCAAGAATCCCGTCAGCCTTCATCCGCTTAACAATCTGTGGCACAGGATGCAGATTCGTTCCTTTGACATCCTTTGCGGTCATTATTTTATATACGCCCGGCATTTTCTCCGCCTCTGAATAATCAATGCTTTTAATTATGCCATGTGTGATTTGGGATATTACGGGCACAAGATGCGCAGTGCCCTCCGGCATTTGCAGCTTTATATCATCACCGAAATCAGAGAGGCCGCAGACCTTCGCCAGTGCAAAGGGGCGCGGAAGATAGGAATCCTTGCCGTAAAATTCCGGATTTTTTGTGGGATCGTAGGTAATATCTTCCATTGACTTCTCGCCGCGCATTACAGCAGCCGCTTCCATTACTGAATCAACCAGAGGCTTATATCCCGTGCAGCGGCAGATATTCCTATGCTTTTGAAACCAGTCGCGCACTTGCTCACGGGTAGGCTTGGGATTATTCTCAAGAAGCCCGTAAGCCGACACAATAAACCCTGGTGTACAAAAGCCGCATTGCACGCCGCCATAAGTAATCCACGCCTGCTGTAAGGGATGCAAGCTCTGTGGCGTCCCAATCCCTTCAATTGTTACGACAGTGCTAAACTCAGGCACAGCCTTCATTTTTCGGACACATGCGCGTATAACCTCGCCGTTTAGCAGTACAGAGCAAGCTCCGCAGACACCTGTCCCGCAGCCCACCTTCGTCCCTGTCAGCCCCATCCGGCGGACAACTGTTGCCAAGGTGTCTTTCTCCAGGTTACAAAGCACCGGACGCTCCACGCCATTTATAGTCAGAATTACCCTCTTTAACATTTAAGCACCTCTCATTGTTGGTTTATTACTAAAAAATGTGACAAAATTATACATCACAGATTCTCAACACGCAAGCAAAAAGAGTTTATATATTCCTCTCGATCATATAGTTAACCAAATTATTTCATAGTTGAGATGGTTGTCAACAGCATGTGCAACATGATAGTGTTGTCGGAGATTTCGTCATTTTTTTGAAAGGTCTGGTAATATATGAACATAAAGAAAGTTATCTTAAACATCAACGAAGTCGACAGAACTACAGTTTGCGACCTTGATAAGGACAATCTGGCAGTTGTGTTGCGCCGCCTTGGGCTGACTAGCGTAAAGGTGGGGTGCGGGACGGGTGTCTGCGGCGCCTGTTCCATTATTTTGGATGGAAAAGTCGTGCGGGCATGTGTAAAAAAAATGAAGTCCGTCGCTCCCTATTCCAAGATAACCACTCTTGAAGGTATCGGTACACCCCAGCACTTACACCCGCTCCAACAAGCGTGGATTACCTACGGCGGAGTTCAGTGCGGTTTTTGTTCCCCCGGTTTCATAGTTTCAGCATTTGCATTGCTTAAAGAAAATCAATCCCCCTCAAGGCAGGATGTGCGTGACTGGTTCCAAAAGCACCGCAACATATGCCGCTGTACAGGATACAAGCCCTTAGTCGATGCCGTAATGGCAGCGGCGGCTGTAATGCGCGGTGAAAAAACCGCAGCGGATATAACATATGATTTTGCAGGAGAAGAAGATATTTACGGCTCCAACCATCCGCGCCCATCTGCGCTGGCTAAGGTAACAGGCTTAGCTGATTACGGCGATGATGTAAAGCTGCAGATGCCCGAAAGCACACTGCATCTCGCAGTTGTGCTCAGCGAAGTCCCCCATGCAAAAATCCTAAGCATCGACACATCGGAAGCTGAGAAAATGCCCGGCGTAGTTGGCGTCCTGACAGCAAAAGATGTCAAGGGCAGCAACGGCATAAACGTCCCTAACTTCACACCCAGAGTGAGGGGCGACGGCATGGCACAGCTTCAAATAATGGCTGCCAACAAAATCCGCCAGCGCGGCGAATGCGTGGCGCTTGTCGCTGCCAAGACAGAAGAGCAAGCCCGCGAGGCCGCAAAACTTGTAAAGCAAAACCTAGAGCTTCTGCCCGCTTATATGACATATCCCGAAGCTGTTATGCCAAACTCCATACAGATTCACGATCAAATGCCTAATTTCTACATGCTCCAGCCTCTATTTAAGGGCGATGTGACCGATGAAACTTTTGATGATGCTGCATTTGTCGCCGAAGGAAGTTTCTATTCGCAGCATGAGCCGCACCTCCCCATCGAGCCGGATGTAGTCCAGGGCTTCTATGAAGAGGACGGCACCCTTACACTCCTGTGTAAAGCCCAAGCAATTGACGAGGCTAGGGACTGCCTGAGCGCAGGTTGCGGCATTCCTAAAGAAAAGCTGCGCATTATAATGAATCATGCCGGCGGTTCCTTTGGATATTCTGTAAATGCAAACACTTACGGGCTGGTAGCTACAGCGGTGCAAAACCTGAAGGTTCCGTGTACTCTCACGCTTAACTACGAAGAGTTTAACCACATCACAGGCAAACGCTCAGCGGCGTTTTCAAATGGCCGCCTGGCCTGCGATGAAAGCGGTAAAATCATCGCTGCAGAGTATGACTCAGCCCTTGACCACGGCGCATACACAAGTATTGCAG
>WQRL01000243.1 GCA_009786775.1 Oscillospiraceae bacterium | reverse complement strand
CTCGTAAATGAGGTCGCCGGCTTCCGGTGCCCACGAGCCGTTTTCCATGATGGCGAATGTGCGCTTTTGCAGATTCAGAGCCTTCATGTCCATCAGGTAGTTGTGAATTAGCGGATAAATGCCCAGGTTGTATGTCACAGAAGCCAAAACTACGTGACTGTACTTGAATGTGTCCGCTATGAGGTATGACACGTGGGTTCCTGAAACATCATACATCTTGACATTCTCAACGCCTTTTTCCACAAGCATCGTGGCGAGCTTGCTGGCGGCTGATTCTGTGTTGCCGTACATAGATGCATAGATGATAAGGACACCTTTCTCCTCAGGCTCATACCTGCTCCATTTGTCATACTTGTCTATTATATAGCCCAGATTTGTGCGCCATACAGGGCCGTGCAACGGGCAGAGCATTTTTATGTCTATGGTACCGGCTTTTTTGAGCAAATGCTGCACATGGGGGCCGTATTTGCCGACAATGTTTGTCAGATACCTTCTGGCACTGTCAATCCAGTCGCGGTCGAAGTCTACTTCGTCATCAAACAGCTTGCCGTCCAGTGAGCCGAAGGATCCGAAGCCGTCAGCTGAGAAGAGAACGCCATTTGTCACATCAAAGCTCACCATGGCCTCAGGCCAGTGGACCATTGGAGCAAACACAAATGCTATCGTATGAGCGCCGAAGGTGCGGGTGTCGCCCTCTGAAACTTCGTCCATGCGGTCGTCATCAATATGGAATCCAAACTGGCGCATGAACATAAATGCTTTTTCGTTACTGATAACTACGGTTTCTGGGTAACGGAGCAGTATTTCTTCAATGCAGGCAGCATGGTCGGGCTCAAGATGGTTTATTATCATGTAGTCGAGGGGTCTGCCGTCTAGGACATACTCAACATTTTCCAGGAATTGGCGGCAAACTGCCCAGTCCACTGTGTCAAACAAAACGGTTTTTTCGTCCATCAGCAAGTAGGCGTTGTACGAAACTCCCTCGGGAATTGGGTGGATGTTTTCAAATAGCGCTAAGCGGCGTTCATTTGCGCCAACCCAGTATAGGTCATCTGTCACTTTTCTTACGCAATGCATAGTTTAAGCCTCCTGTTCGTATTTAAGTGTTTAGATAAATTGTTCTTTGTCTTCGCCGCATACGGGACATATCCACTCATCAGGCAGCATTGCAAAGGGAGTACCTTCCAATATGTCGCCTTCCGGGTCGCCTAAGCCTTGATCATATTCGTATGCACAGCCGCTGCAAATATGGATTTTGTAGCTCGGCGGCAGTTTCTTGGGAACAGCTCTCTTGATTTTCTTGGGCTGCTCAACCAGCTTTTTAGGTTGCCCGTTGTCGAGGGCAGCAGTTAGAAGCGGAAGAATTTCAGCAAAGTCGCCAACGATTCCATAGTCGCAATTTTTGAATATTGGTGCGTTAGCATTGTTGTTAATGGCAACTATTGTTGATGCGCTTTTGATTCCCTTCAGATGCTGTCCTGCGCCTGAAACACCGATGCCTATGTATAGGTTGCCGGTAAATTTCTGGCCTGACATGCCGATATATCTGTTAAGCGGCATATATTTCTGATTTTCCGCTACAGGGCGTGAACAACTTATTGCAGCACCTGCCTGATGAGCCAGAGCTTCAGCAAACCCAAGGTTTTTCTTCTCTCCAATGCCCTTGCCTACGCAGACTACGCGCCCGGCTGCTGATACTGGGGTCTGTGGGTCAAGGCCTATTGTAAAGTCATAGCCATCCGCTTTAAGGGCTTCTACCAGCTTTGCAACACGCTCTTTAACAGGGCCGTCGCTTAGGATAATCTTCTTTCTAACCCCTGTAACAGGGCCTCCGGCCTTCTTAACCTTTACGGCTGATTCCTTTGGCGGCTTGCCTACGATGTAGCCTGCCACTACGGCGCGGAGAATCTCGTTGGTGCCCTCATAGATGGTGCATATCTTGGCATCTCTGTAATGCCTTTCTACAGCCATGCCCTTCATAAAGCCTGAGCCTCCGAAAATCTGGAGGGCATCGTTTACAATCTCCAGCCCCAGATCTGACGCATACTGCTTGGCCATGGCGGCTTCCATGCCATACGGCTGCTTATTTTCCTTCAGGTCGGCTGCGCTGTATACCATCAGGCGGGAAGCGCGGAGCTTGGTCGCCATGTCGGCAATTTTGAATGAAATCGCCTGGTTATAAGCGATGGGCTTGCCGAACTGCACACGCTCTTTCGAGTATGCAAGGGCTTCCTCGAAAGCTCCTTGAGCTATGCCGAGGGCTTGAGCTGCAATGCCGATTCTGCCACCGTCAAGTGTTGCCATTGCGATTCTAAAGCCTTCGCCCTCCTTGCCGAGAAGATTTTCCTTGGGTATTCTTACATTGTTAAAGACAAGCTCACATGTAGATGAGGACCTGATGCCCAACTTGTCATAGTGGTCGGTAAAGGTGAAGCCTTGGCGGCCTTTTTCCACTATAAATGCACTGATTCCGCGAGCGCCCATGCCGGGGTTCGTGACGGCTGTGACAACATAAATTTCAGCGACATCTGCGTTTGTAATGAAAATTTTGCCGCCATTTAAGACGTAGAAATCTCCGTCTGGGTCTGCTGTTGTTTCCGTTCCCATAGCATCACTGCCAGCATTTGTTTCTGTCAGTCCGAAGGCTCCGATTTTTTTACCTTGGGATAGAGGGGTTAAATACTTCTCTTTTTGTGACTCTGTGCCATAGGCATAAATTGGCCATGCGCACAGTGAGGTGTGGGCGGACAAAATAACACCTGTGCCGCCGTCAATCCTCGAAAGTTCTTCTACTGCAATGGCATAGCTCATAAAGTCAAGCTCTGCACCACCATACTTCTTAGGATACGGGATACCCATCAAGCCCATTTCTCCGAGCATCTTCACCTGTTCTACCGGAAAAGTACTTTCTTTATCAAGCGCAAATGCAATAGGCTTGATTTCTTTCTCCGCGAATGCCCGGACCTTCATACGTAAGGCCTCGTGTTCTTTTGTGGTCTGGAATAACATATACCATGAACCTCCTTTTTTTGATGTTATTTTGCGGAAACTAACGAGCCGGCCTCCTTCCCTGAATTTATGGACTGGGGTACCTGCCGAATTTTTTCCGTTTAATAGCTGACGTTGAACCTTTTCTCAAAATCTGCCTTGAGCTCTTCAC
Organism: Oscillospiraceae bacterium; assembly: GCA_009786775.1. Classification (GTDB taxonomy): domain Bacteria; phylum Bacillota; class Clostridia; order Oscillospirales; family Oscillospiraceae; genus WRMH01. The sequence continues at coordinate 810 of WQRL01000243.1, read as the reverse complement.
GGAAATTCGGATGTGCGATGTCAATGAGCATGCGTGCACGGTCCCGGGTAGTGCGGTTTCTCAAGTTGGCAACCCCATATTCTGTAACGATGTATTCCACATCATAACGGTTAGTGGTTACGACAGCTCCTTCATCCAGAGTAAGGACGATTTTGCTTATCTTACCGCCCTTGGCGGTTGAGGGCATCGCAATAATAGAGCGGCCGCCCTTGCTGATAGCTGCGGCACGGACGAAGTCCACCTGCCCGCCGACAGCGGAGATCTGGGTCATGCCCACGGTTTCAGATGAAACTTGGCCTAGCAAGTCCACCTGAACACAGGAGTTGATTGACACCAAATTATCGTTCTGACCTGCGATGTACGGGTCATTTGTATAGGTCACCGGGTGCATGGAAACACTCGGGTTGTCATTTACGAAATCATAAAGTTTCTGAGAGCCCATTAGGAATGTGGCAATCATTTTTCCGCGGTTGAAGTTCTTCTTTGAGTTGTTTATTACACCTGCGTTTACAAGTTCCACAACTCCGTCGGAGAACATTTCTGTGTGTATTCCCAGGTCTTTTCTGCCCTTTAGAAACAGCAGTACAGCATCAGGTATGCCGCCGATGCCAAGCTGTAGGCAGTCGCCGTCACGCACCAGGCTTGCGCAGTGCTCACCGATAGCCTTCTCCACCTCCCCGATTGCCGGGGCAGGAAGTTCAAAGAGGGGCGAGTCATGCTCGACTATGCGGTCCATTTGCGACACGTGCAGGAAGCAGTCACCCAATGTGCGCGGCATGTGCTTATTCACCTGAGTAAGCAGTATCTTGG
>WQRL01000242.1 GCA_009786775.1 Oscillospiraceae bacterium | reverse complement strand
GGCCCAAGCGCTCTTTCTTGCCCTTAGTGGAGTTGTAAACCATCGCGCCTGTTGCAGCTGAGCCTGAGTAAACCCGGAAAAACGATAACCTGCCCACATAGGGGTCTGTCATAATCTTAAACGCAAGTGCTGAAAACGGTGCCTCATCCGAGGGGGGGCGTGTGTCTTCCTCACCAGTTGACGGGTTTGTGCCAATCATATCCGGAATATCCACCGGAGAAGGCAAGTAGTCAACAATAGCATCCAAGAGTTTTTGAACGCCTTTGTTTTTGTACGATGTGCCACACACTACCGGCATCATTTTGACTGCCAGGGTTGCTTTGCGGATAGCGGCTTTGAGAGATTTAACTGGAATATCCTCACCTTCGAGGTATTTTTCCATTATTTCATCATCAAAATCAGAAACAGCTTCAATAAGCTTGAGGCGGTATTCTTCTGCGGTATCCCGCAGCTCACCGGGGATTTCCTCAATGCGCATGTCCTTGCCTAAATCATCGTAGTACACGTCGGCTTTCATCTCAACAAGGTCAATAATGCCTTTGAAATCAGCCTCAGAGCCTATTGGCAACTGAATCGGTACCGCGTTGGCTTTGAGCCTTTCGTGAACCATGCCTACAACATTGTGGAAGTCCGCGCCGACTATGTCCATTTTGTTTACGTATATCATGCGGGGGACTTGGTAGTGGTCGGCTTGACGCCAAACCGTTTCTGACTGGGGCTCAACGCCGCCCTTGGCGCACATAACTGCAACAGAGCCATCAAGTACACGTAGGGAACGCTCAACCTCTACGGTGAAATCTACGTGTCCTGGGGTGTCTATAACATTAATGCGGTGCTCGTTCCAGATGCAGGTTGTGGCAGCAGACGTTATGGTAATGCCGCGTTCCTGCTCCTGCTCCATCCAGTCCATAGTTGCTGCGCCTTCGTGTACCTCGCCTAGTTTATACGTACGTCCTGTAAAAAACAAGATACGCTCGGTCGTGGTGGTCTTTCCCGCATCTATATGAGCCATAATGCCAATGTTTCGAGTTTTTTCAAGAGAATATTGTCTTGGCATATTTTTCAGCTCCTTTCTTGTCGCATCTGCCGCTGCATTACCACCTGTAATGCGCAAATGCCTTATTGGAGTCTGCCATCTTGTGCGTGTCTTCGCGCTTCTTAACGGCAGCACCAACGCTGTTCGCCGCATCCATAATTTCGCCGGCGAGACGCTCTCTCATTGTCTTTTCGTTACGGCCTCTTGCGTAGCTTGTCAGCCAGCGCAGACCTAATGTCTGTCTTCTGTCGGCTCTTACTTCTATCGGCACTTGATAGGTTGCACCACCTACGCGGCGGGCTTTAACTTCAAGTGTCGGCATGATATTTTCTAGAGCGGCAGTGAATACCCCAAGGGGTTCCTTGCCGGTTTTCTCTCCGATGATATCAAAAGCGCCGTAGACGACTTTTTGTGCAACGCCTTTTTTCCCGTCAAGCATAATACTGTTTACAAGTCTTGTGACCATTACAGAATTATATTGGGGATCAGGCAAAACTTCTCGTTTCGGTACATTGCCTCTTCTGGGCACTATACTTCCCTCCTTCATACTTTCTAGACCTAAGATTGGATAATCCATTACCGTAAGGTCTAATGATCTCACAGGTACTCCGGGCCGGCTAGTACCGCCCGGCATCCGCGCCCGCATTGAAGAGCTATATATAATCTTCATAGCAGGGCATTAGATTAGCCTTTGCATAAAGCATAGATTAAATTATTTACCGGCTTTCGGTTTTTTCGCGCCATACTTCGAGCGGGCTTGCATACGGTCTGTAACACCTTGCGTATCAAGGGTACCACGGATGATGTGGTAACGTACGCCTGGAAGATCCTTAACACGTCCGCCGCGGATCATTACGACACTATGCTCTTGAAGGTTGTGCCCTACGCCTGGGATGTAGGCTGTTACTTCAAAGCCATTTGTAAGTCTAACACGGGCGATTTTCCTAAGTGCTGAGTTAGGTTTCTTAGGGGTTGAGGTTCTTACTGCTGTACAGACTCCGCGCTTCTGGGGTGCAGATAGGTCTGTCTCTTTGTTTTTAAGAGTGTTAAGCCCTTTTTGCATCGCCGGTGAGTTTGACTTGGTCGCATGGGTTTGCCTGCCTTTTCTGACCAATTGGTTAAACGTAGGCATTATTTTCCTCCTTTCTTCAGTAGTCATATTTTTGCGGGTTTCGGGATTTCCCCAAAACCCGTAAAAACCATTTGATTTATTCGCACGGAAAGAAATTTTAACACAAAAGAATACAAACGTCAAGATTTTTGTTTGTGCATAAAGTCTTTTACAAGTCTTTTACGCAAGTTTTTAGTGTTACTTGTCACTGGGTAGCCGGACATGGGCTGCATATATGGATTTCTGAGGGACTTATAGGGCATTTCCTGAATTGACAAGTTGACTCAAATCCACATCCTCTGCACTTTCATCCCCCTCGGAGACTTCATCGTAAACATTTTCAGGCTCATCAATGTCGCTGTCAAACTTTCTGTAAATGGCCAGTCCGCTGCCGGCAGGCACCAGTTTACCGATTATGACATTCTCCTTAAGGCCCACAAGCCTGTCCACCTTGCCTTTAATGGCGGCTTCTGTGAGGACTTTTGTAGTTTCTTGGAAGGAGGCAGCAGAGAGGAATGACTCTGTGGCAAGGGAGGCCTTGGTGATACCCATTATAAGCGGTATGCATTGGGCCGGCATTAGCTCAGTTTCGCCATTTTCGATGCGCTCGCGGATGGCGGCATTTGCAACCTTGAAGTCGTTGAGGTCAACAGTTGTGCCGGATAGCAGCTCTGTGTCGCCGCCTTCTTCAATTTTGAGCTTACGCATCATCTGGCGTACAATAACTTCGATGTGTTTGTCGTTGATGTCAACGCCCTGCTGGCGGTAAACTCTCTGAACCTCGTTTATTATGTATGTCTGTGTCGCAGACTTACCAAGGATGCGCATGATGTCAGCCGGATACAGCGCACCGTCTGTGAGTTTGTCGCCGGCGGTAACTATATCGCCTGTCTTGACCCGGATGCCTGATGAGTAAGGTGTTTGGTAAATCCTTGTGTCGCCGTCTTCGGAGTGGGTTATGGTGATGGCGACGATGGCATTTTTCCTGGTTTCCTCCACCTCTACCTTACCGCCGATTTCAGCCAGAATTGCCATTTTCTTGGGCTTGCGAGCCTCAAATAGCTCTTCTACGCGGGGTAAGCCTTGGGTGATATCGTCACCGGCTATGCCGCCTGTGTGGAATGTTCTCATTGTGAGCTGCGTACCCGGTTCGCCTATGGACTGAGCAGCAATAACGCCTACAGCCTCGCCTATTGAAACTGTGCCGCCTGTAGCTAGGTTTATGCCGTAGCATTTGGCACAGATGCCACTGGTGGATTCACAGTCCATAACAGTGCGGATTTTAAGTGATGTTATGCCACGGGATTCAAGGGTGGCTGCATCTGCTGCACTGAGCATATGGTTTTTATCAAAGAGGAGTTCCCCCGTTTTCTTATCAAAGATATCATCGGTGGGATATCTGCCGTGCAAAACCTCAGCGAAGGTTTCCACCATGCTGCCATTTTCCACAATCTCCTGCACAACGATTCCGTCAGTTGTGCCACAGTCGCTTTCACGGACTATTACATCCTGGGAAACGTCTACAAGGCGGCGTGTGAGATAACCTGAGTCGGCGGTTCTAAGAGCCGTGTCAGCAAGGCCTTTTCTCGCGCCCCTTGATGAAACGAAGTATTCCAGAACCGTCAGGCCTTCGCGGAAGTTAGCCTTGATTGGGATTTCGATGGTTTTACCGGCGGTGTTTGCCATAAGGCCGCGCATACCGGCAAGCTGCCTAATCTGGTTCATGCTGCCGCGGGCCCCTGAGTTTGCCATCATGTACACAGGATTATATTCATTGAGTGTATCCGTGAGTTCGTCCGTTACTTCTTTTGTAGTTTTTTCCCACTCGCGGACAA
>WQRL01000241.1 GCA_009786775.1 Oscillospiraceae bacterium | reverse complement strand
GGTCTGCACGCCCTATAAGGGGCATGAAAGTGGGGTAAAACAGGTCGAATGGAGGCATCGAAAGCTGTATATGCCTGCCGTCCTTGCTCTGATATGTGTTGTTAAATGGATTTTCAGCAGTCTTACGGCTGAGGGGGTAAGTCTGGCCGAGCCCCTTGTACTGAGCTGCCTGAATTGCAATGGCTTGAACAAACACAGAGCAGTGAAGAAGGTTTGTAGAAACCTTGTCGCCCTTCCCTGTTTTTTGAGCGTTATACAGGGCTGTCATGATTCCAGCGGCGAGAAACATTCCTGAAACATGGTCGCCAATACCCGGAATTAGGTTAATTGGCTCTGAATCTTTTTGATACAGTGTGCCCAGCAGGCCGCCGCGGGCCCAGAAAGCTGTAAAGTCGTAGCCAGGCAAATTCATATCCGGGCCTGATTCGCCAAAACCGGTAAATGAAGCGTAGACGAGCTTAGGAAATCTCTCCTTGAGGTCTTCATAGTTTAGCCCCAGCTTCGCTAGAGCCTGTGGACGCCAGTTGGTGAGGAAGATATCTGTATCTTCCAGTAGCTTGAAGAGAATTTCGCGCCCTTCGGGTGCTTTAAGATTTACAACCAAGCTGCGCTTGTGGGCATTTTCAAGGTCAAATGTAGTATTTTCGTATGGGTCGCCCAACCTGCCTTCCGAGGCTCCGTTAAATCTCACCTGATCTCCGCTCTTTGGTTCCACTTTAATTACATCGGCGCCAAATTCCGCAAAAAAACGAGCACAAGCAGGTACTGCGATAAATGTGCTCATCTCAACAACTCTTACGCCCTGTAGTGGTTTGTTTACACTCATTTGTTGTCCTCCAATAATCTTCTTATTAAATTTGATGGTGCTGGTGATCGGAATCGAACCGATACGGGATTGCTCCCACGGGATTTTAAGTCCCGGGCGTCTACCTGTTCCGCCACACCAGCATATGCACTTTGCCAAAGCATTATATTTTAATATTATTGATTTGTCAATTACACTTTGTGGTTACAAAAAAATTACAAAATAATTACAAAGAAGTTGACAAATAGAATATTTTCTGTTAAAATAACCAAGTTCACACAGTTTATCTTATTAAAGGAGAGTAATTCGTGAATCGCTTATTTCGCAAAATAGCTTTTATAATTATTGCCAGCATTTTGGTTTTTGCATTTGTTCAAACGGCAGCAGCCTCAAATGCAGCAGAAAACTTTGTAACAACCGCAGGGGTTAATGTCAGAGAGAGCGCATCTACAAACGCAACAGTCCTAAGAACGGTATCTGCCGGACACGCCGTCACTGTAGTAACCCACGACCCTGCCGGCTGGTCCAGAGTCAGGGTTAACGGAGTTGAAGGCTTTATAAGCTCAGAATTTTTGACAATCTCTGCCGCCTCTGTCACCTTCAGGACAACAGCAGGCGTTAACCTTAGAGCCTCAGCCTCAACAGGTGCTGATGTGGTAAGAACTATAAATGTCGGCACAAATGTCGAAGTCCTCACCCACAATCCGTGCCCGAATGACGGATGGTCCAGAGTCAGGCTAGAAGGAAGCGAAGGTTTTGTCAGCTCAGAGTTTCTACAGTTTGTAGGAAATGGCGGCTCACAGCCGGCTGCGGCCAGCGCTGCACCTCAAGCTGCCCAGTCTACTCAGACCCTTCTAACTGTGAGCACGGTACGTTTAAGGACAGGCCCTACGACAGATGCAGATATCATCCGCGTCCTCAACCCCAACACCAGTGTTGAAGTCACAAGAGCAGGCTCCTCAGGCTGGTCGGCAGTCCGCGTTAACGGAACACAAGGTTACATAAGATCAGACCTTCTGAGCGAAGCGGGCGCTGTAGGTGCCAGTGTCGGCTCAAGAGGTGTTGAACTATTGACAATGGCTCAGGTCAGGCCGCTTCTGAGAACAAATGTGGATGTTCCCCTTACAGACGTTAGAACAGGCAGACAGTTTAACATACGCATATTCTCCATGGGAGGCCACGCCGATGTCGAAACCTCCACAAGGGCAGACACGGATATCAAGTTTAGCATCCGCGGCGGCAGATGGTCTTGGGCAGCTAGGCCTGTATGGGTTCATCTAGGTGACCGTACCATCGCAGCATCAATAAATGGCATGCCCCACGATGTAGACTTTATTGCCGGCAATGGCATGAACGGCCATCTCTGCCTACACTTCCACAACACTGTAGCCAACAACCAAAGGTACCAGGCTGATCTTCGAAGTGCAGTAATGGAAGCATACAACGCAGGCAGAAGATAGTATTATTAAGTTGCAACCCTGTCTCCCCGGTGAATTTCACCGGGGAGTTTTTTTAGATTTGTAAAATTTCATTCATATTGCGTTAATAATATATATATGCTATAATCAAGTCCTGATGTGTACGCATCATCTATTAGATAAGTTGGAGAGAGTTATGCCGAATATTGGGCTTGTACTATCCGGCGGCTTTGCGAAAGGCGCGTATCAGGTAGGTGTGCTAAAAGCCCTCAGCGAGTATCTACAACCTGATGATATCACTTATATATGTGCATCTTCCATAGGCGTACTAAACGCCTACTGCTTCGTTCAAAACAAACTTGGAGATGCTGAACAAGTCTGGCGCAACCAGCGGTTTTCAGGGGTGGCATCCTTTGCACAGATGTATGCCCGCAGCTCCTATGTCCCCGATGCCATAAAGGAAATCACTAAGCAATACCGCCCTTTTAAGTCCAGTTTCTACGCTACCTTACTCAACATCTCAAATAGGACCCTAAACTACCACAATCTTAAAGATGTTGAGCCAGAGTTAATTTGGGGTTACTTGCAAGCTAGTGTTTCCCTGCCGCTGCTGTCTAAAGTTGTTGAAATTTCCGGCACAAAATATTGTGATGGGGCAATTGTGGATAATATCCCGGTTACGCCTCTTGTTTCAAAGCCTCTCGACTATGCAATAGTGGTGCATTTCGACAAAAGTAACTATGTTTTTGAAAATGAGCATTTTGACAACAAGCTCATTAAGCTCAACTTCATGGACAACAAAATAATTAAGGATTCACTCGCCTTTGACAAGGATTCTGTAGCCTATATGATTGAGGCAGGCTATGAGGAAAGCATCTCTATCTTTGACATGCACTTCAAAAAAGGAATTGATGACCTTGAGTATATTTACAGCAAAGCACAGTACATAAACGCCCTCAGGGGCAAGCAGGATTTTAGGCTCACTGGCGATATTGCCATGAGCAACATGAACAAAGTCATGAAAAGGATTATAAGGCAAAAGCTATAGCTAAAACATAATTAAAATAGAAAGTAGAGGATCCGGAACATGAAAAAAGTATTTTGCATTTTGTCACTGGCACTCGGACTGCTCAGCATGATATTCGGCATGGTGTACATAATCTTGCTGACTATCGACGTCGTAAAAAAGCTCTCCGAACAAAAAGACCATGCACTTGAGAAAGTCAAGCACTATGTCGCCGATAAGCTCGATGTAGTAAAAGTCGAAGCACAGGATGTAACTGAGGTGTAATGCACCTTTTACGCATTATGCAAATTTCTTGCAAGCAGGCAGCCTTCCTAACTTTCTTTCGGCCAGCTCCTTAAAGTGAGCTTAAGTTCCCAAAGAAAGCCAGGAAGGCTGTTTGTATTGTCTGTATGCGTGTGCCGAAATTTAGCTATTTCTTTATCCTAAGAGCTTCAATCTCAGCAATGCTCTCGCGCAGTTCGTCCGCTGTGGGATATGTGCAGCTCTCATCAACTTCAGTATCGGCGAGCACGAGAGCTATACAGCAGGGCATATCTTTTTTCTTTACCAGGTTGCGGTACTTCTTCTCTTTGTTGAGAAGATAGTCAACAGCCTCTTCCTTCGTGCCCAAGCTGCCCAGGTATCTTTCGTAAAGTTCTTTACAGGTGAGATAGCTCATCAGGAAAAAAGACTTATCTTCCTTAGGGCAGAGTTCCGCCATCAGAGCCTCCAAGTTTCCGCGCTGAAGCTCCCCGTGGGGA
>WQRL01000240.1 GCA_009786775.1 Oscillospiraceae bacterium | reverse complement strand
AGTCGAACGCATCACAGGCTTGCATTAGCATATAAAACTCATCCTGAGGCATTATTTCGCCGAAAGGCCCGAAACGGTCAGCTCCTTCAAGGGGCTTGTCATACCAGGTGTCGCCGGCTTGAGTCATGTCGGCAGGAGTCTTGCCGCCGATATAGACCTGATTAGGCATGTAGGCCACAGCTTCATCAAAGCTGCGCAGGTGCTCCGGGAGCCTTACAAGATACTCCGAAGCAGGGTTTACAATTCTTTCTGTTGTCTGAGTAGTCCCGCTATGCACCAACATATCAGGGGCATGGACGAGGACAAATGAGGAGCCTCTGAGCACACTGTTCATAAAAATTACGCCTTTCATGCAAAAATATAATTTTATTTTCTCATATGGTCAATTGCTGTGTCAATGGATTTGTTTGTATATTATTTTTTCAGCCGCAGCTTCCCTGCGCTGTCCATGTCAATCCGCCCTTGTCCTATAAGCAAGTCGAAGGCTTTTTCAAATTTTTCTTTAATTACAGAACCTTGCCGCTGCCAGCCGTAGCCGTACAGGGAGGTGTCGCGAAATAGACCTACTTTGTCCAGGCCGTAGTCAATTTCAAGAACTTTGAGCATAACAGCAGCCATGTCGCGGGGCGGGACCTCCTTTGCAGGGCAGCCGTAAAAACTCGACCGCAGGGCGAGGGCTTTTTGTTCAGCGCCCTCTTGTGAACTCTCCTCCGGAGTCTGGGTGCTGACATCCAGAAAATCAGTCATTTTGGCATCTTTGGCGTGTGAGTAGGGAGTGGGTTCCCTATAATTTGAAATGGCATTTTCTATGGACGCGAGCAGCCGTGCGCCCTCAAAATTTCTGTTTTTAACCCAGTCGGTGGACCAGATGCGGTAAATGTTCCAGCCCATGTCCTCCAGCACAGTTTGGCGCAGGCGGTCGCGCTCCCTGGCGGTACGGGCGCTGTGATACATTGCGCCGTCACATTCAATTCCTATGGCAAAGCGCCCGTCGTAGTTTGGATGCCTGATGGCCATGTCGATGCGGTAGCCGGAACAGCCGACCTGGGTCACTGCGTTATAGCCGTTTTTTGCTAAAAACTCATAGACAGAAGCCTCGAAGGGGGAGTCAAACCAAGTTCCTTCATTTACAGTAAGTTCCCCGGTGATTGCATTTGTACCGTTTATGGCAAAGTCAATATATTGGCGCAAAAGTTTGGGGCCGTCACTGCTGACTCTGTCGGTAATTATATCTGTTGGGAGAATTGAGCCCACGAGCTTGAGATTATAGCGAGCTCTTGTGACGGCGACATTTAGCCTGCGTTCACCGCCCTCACGGCTCAGAGGGCCGAAATTCATTGTAAACTTCCCTGTAGCATCGGGAGCATAGCCGATGCTGAAAATAATGGTGTCCCGCTCATCCCCTTGAACGGTTTCAAGATTTTTTATAAATATGGCCTCATCCCTGTCCTCTTTGAAAAAAGGTTCAAAGGCGGGGTTGTTCCGGCGCGTTTCAATTATGGCATCAATTATCGCATTTTGCTGTACCTCTCCAAATGCTATGATTCCGAGAGTCCTGTCGGGATATGTCTGGAAATGCTCAAAAACGAGTTTCGCAACCTGTGCGGCTTCGGATTTATTTCCGTTTCTGCCGCCCCTGTCATATATGCCGTCCGGGACATGGACATACTCTACGCCCAAGCCCTCAGACCTTTCTGAGGATGAAGGGAATGTGGTGAGGCTGCCCTTGTATATTTTGGCGTTTGAAAAAGCAATTAAATGTTCGTGACGGCTGCGGTAATGCCATAATAAAGTCTGCGTGGGAAGCAGGGCCGATTCATCCAGTAGGGATTCATACGCACCGGCATCATTTATTATGCCGTCCTCATCTTCGGTATAATCATCGTATACAGATATGGAGGATGTGAAGAAATCTGTGGGAGGAAGCTGCTTGCTGTCGCCTGCGATTATAACTTGGCCGGCTCTGAAAATAGCTCCGAGGGCGTCCTCTGTCCGAACTTGAGAGGCTTCGTCAAATATAACCGCATCAAACTCAAAGTCACTGCTCCCGAGATAGGTGCTGATGGAAAGTGGTGACATCATGACGCAGGGCTTTAGTGCAGGCAGCAGGTTTGGCAAATTGGCTATGAGCAGCCGCGTGGGCATGAGTTTACGCTGCTTGGCCATTTCACGCCTGAGCAAGGCAATCTCGCCATTTGCCGAAAAAGTGTCGAAGTTAGGCAGCCGGGAAATAAGCTTTTGGAGGACGAGAGCTTTTGAAATCTCCAAGTGGGATTTATCCAGCTCCCTAAATGAGGCGATTTGCCCATCCTGGCGTAGCCTGCGAAACTCACGTATCGAGGTGCGCGTGGGAATTACCTCATCGAGCCATGAGCGGAAGAAGCATTTTTTGAAAACGGGGACAAGCTCATCAAAGGGCAGGCTTATCTCCTTGGCTTTGCGCAAGTAAGCAGCTATGCCCAGCGTGCGGAGCCGCTCCTCGGCTTTGCGGTAGTCCACCAAATGTTCCAGTCTTACGAAATTATCCCTGCAACTGCGGACTTTCTCGGCAAGCTGTGACAGAGTGAGCTTTTGAAATGGCTCTTCGGTGCTAAAAAGTTCAGCAAATTTTTGATATGAAAAACCGGTGCGCTGACTCCACTCGCCTAATGCTCTTGAACTTGCGTCCATGGCATTGTGGAGATCTTCGCTTCTTGCGCAGGTTTCTTCGATAAAAGTGCTGCCGAGGGAATATATGTCAATAACAGTCTTAAAATTCAAACACCACTTCAGTATCTGGACTAGATTATCAAAATCTGTGGTATCGTCAATTACCAGGCCGAGGGCACAACTGAGGGCGGCGTAATGTGAAGTGAGGATTTCGTTGCAGCCTGTTATTATTGACTGATTCTGATATGCACTTTTTTTGCAGAGCACGTCCTCTGCGGTGCTTAGAGCTTCCAGTTCCTGCAAATAGGTGAGTTTTGAAGCGGATTTATAGTAGGATAGCAGTGTCTTGCGGTCTTGCTTGTACTCGCCTCCGAGCCTTGAGAAAAACGAGCGGTACTGGGTGCGGTAGCGGGCTGCGAATTCGGACACATCAAGGGATAGGAGCTGGATATCAAAGTTTTGCAATAACGAATTTTGAGCCGATTCCCAAGCCTCTTTTCTTGCGGCGCAAGGGTCATCGGTACTCACCGCTTCGAGCGGGAGTGAGTACAGAGCTTCCTGTGCGGCATCTCTGTCCCTGAGTGCAGCGGCGCAGGCGTCCAGGCTGTTTATGGCATTATCCAAATCCAAAAATACCCAAGATGGCGGAATTTTAGGGCTGGTGAGCGCAAAGTCATACAAGGCCTGAATTATTTCAACATCAAACAGGCCCCAATCGGCAGATGAACCCAAAATAGCATTGACACCTGAGCAGAGATTTTTTCCCATTTCGATTAGCTCCAGCAGCTCATCGGAATTTACGGAAAAACTTTGCCTAAACTCAAAGGTAGGAGGCTGCATAATAACGCAGTCATTCCAAGGGTTGGTTTCCTGATAGCCGCTTATTGACACAATGCGGGAGGCTTCTTCCAGCGCTAGTTCACAATCGGCCAAGAGTTGCGGGGTGAAAAGCTCCGCATCCCTCTGGGCATAGTCAATGTCGCGTGAGTCCTCGTGTTTTGCCAAAAAGCCTATTACCTGATAAATGGTTTTGCCCAGTGGCTCCACGGGGGTGTGCAACTGTGCGGCATATCCATTAAGCGAACTGCGCACATCTTTTAGACGGTAGAGCCTGCTGTAGGCATCTTGGGAGATGTCGGCCTTCATCCGCGACATTTGTATGGTATTGCTAAGCTGTTCGAGAATTTCCCGCCGCTTTGCATTGTGGCTGTGCAGTGTCAGGCAAAATGGAGCCAGCCCCACATTTGTTAACCTCTTATGTACAACTTCGAGGGCGGCCATTTTTTCCGAGACGAAAAGTACCTTTTTGCCATCTGAAATAAGCTCTGAGATGATATTTGTGATTGTTTGGCTTT
>WQRL01000239.1 GCA_009786775.1 Oscillospiraceae bacterium | reverse complement strand
CAATTATTAATGGGATTGGAGGGATAAGATATGAACACATTAAATAAAGAAAAATCCGTAGTAGTTAAGTCTATTTTCACAATAATATTTGGAATCGGCGGCCTGCTGTGCGTGTTCCCGTTTATCTGGATGCTCTCCACATCGTTTAAGGGTGTGGAAGATGTATTCACATTCCCCATTGAGTGGATACCCAGTAACCCCACACTTGCCGCATATGAGAGGGTTTTCTCAGGCGACTTCCCATTTTTGCTCTTTTTGAGAAACTCGGTCTTTGTCACCACAATGGCTATGATTGGGACATTTTTCTCATGCACTCTCGCAGGGTACGCCTTCTCCAAAATTAAGTTCTTTGGCAGAAACAAGCTGTTTTTGTTAATGCTTTCTTCGGCCATGATTCCCGGCATAGTGACGATGCTTCCCACATTTATGATTTACCGCCAGCTTGGCCTTGTGGGGACGTTGGTGCCGTTATGGCTGCCGTTCTTTTTGGGCGGAACCTTTGGGGTAATGATAATGCGGCAGAACATGGTATCAATCCCGGAGGAACTTATTGAATCAGCACGGATTGACGGAGCCAACCATCCGCAAATTTACTGGCACATTGCGCTACCCAGTGTAAAACCCGCAATTGCGACGCTGCTGTTTATGTACTTTTTGTGGTCGTGGAATGATTACGAACGCCCGTTGCTCTACTTGCAAGGGAACAGGCAACTATTTACCCTACCATTTGCGGTTCAAAATTTCGCCAACGAGAACTTGCAAAACATCCCTGCCATAATGGCATCAAATGTTGTATCAATAACCATTGTAATCATTATGTTCATTTTCTGTCAGAAATATTTCGTTCAGAGCGTAATGAGCTCGGGGATTAAAGGATAGACAAGGAGGGTTTATATCTGTGCAAGTTACTCAAATAAAAACAATATATCAAGACGGCGAGTATTTAGCGTTTCCAAATGTAGCATGGCTCAAAGAAGATGTCCCCGCATGTTTTTTCAGGCATGCTAAAGACCGCCGCAAGGAAGATGGCAAGGTAACTCATATAGACCCAACTGCCAAAATAGCGTATGTGGTGTCAGATGACGGGGGGAATAGTTTTTCGTCTGACTTAAAGGTAATTCTCGACGATGAGATGAGTGAGCAGGATCCCTGTGTTACGGTGCTTTCCGACGGCCGTATAATTGTGAGCTTGTTCCGCTGGGATTTCGTTGAAGAGGGCAAAGGTGCCGAAAAGTGGGGCAAGGCACTGTTTGAGAGGTACGGGCGTTCAATCGAGGGGAAGTATGACACTTTTAATATAGGGTTTAGTGTAATTATCTCCGATGATAATGGCCAAACTTGGAAGCACCACCCGGTAATTGAGCCCGATGGATATATCCCCGGCTCGGCGGTGCGCGGAAACATAGTGGAACTTCCGGATAAGACTTTGCTCATGCCTTTTTATGGGGCTAAATACGAAGGAGCTCTCGCCAGTTGTGGCTTGGTATGCTCTAAAAACAGAGGGGAAACATGGGATTTCTTGAGCGAAACAGCCTGTGACAAGAACATAAATTTCCTTGAACCCTTCTTGTTCCGCACGGATTCAGGACGGCTTATATCCCTGTTTCGCACGCAGTCGGATTTCCTAAAGCCCAATGTTGATTTTTCATCGACATATTTGAACTTACATATATGCGTATCCGATGACGACGGTCATACATTCGGCCCGGTGCGTGAGATTTCCTCTATTTATGCAAGCAACCCGTTCCATGCTTTAAGGCTCAAATCCGGAAAGGTTTTGGTAAGTTACGGCTACCGCCGCGAGCCTTATGGAATAAGGGCAAAGCTCTGTGACGGGGAGCTGAGCGATTTGGAAACCGCCGATGAGATAATTGTGCGCGCAGACGCTCCAAATGGCGACCTTGGATATACAGGCGCTATGGAACTTTCTGACGGAAGCGCACTTGTCGTGTACTATATTTCAAATCAAGATGGTCAGCGCATTATAGAAGGGGCTGTACTCAAAGAGTGACAGCCCCGAGCAGTTTGCAAGCCATTAGATATCTTGCGTATCTTCGATACTTTCTTCCGGCTTATCAAATACAAATTTCTTAAAGGTATAATAAGCACAAAAGGAAGTTATCAAACTTATTAAAGAAAAATACAGCAACATAAGCACAGGCAAGCTCACAGGCAGCGTCAAAACAAGAAAAAACGAAAGACCTCCGGCAATCACCAGAGTCAATATGTTCTGCGGCAGCCGGAGCAGTGCTAGCAGTGCCGAATTTTTTAACACTGCAACTGTTTTCATGTCCAGCACAGCAAGTGACGGAAACAGGTTAAACCCAACAAACAGCAAAAAGGCCACCATCATTACCGAAATCAGAAACAGCGGGATGTTTGCAAAGAAGTTTAAGTAAACTGCTGCGCCAAAGGAAAAGAGCCCCAGAAGCAAAATGTAAATCCAGCCGATGGCAGATGCGCGCTTCCATTCGGCCTTAAAAGTTTCAAAGAACCCCTCGAACGTATTCACGGGTTTTCCGATAAAGAAAAACATCGTCACCTTATTGATTGATGTTATGGCAGCAGGAATTGTCACTATCGGAATACAAAACGCAATGAATATTACATTGAGTTTAATTAGTTCCCAAAGCTCGTCCCAGAGTATGAAGAAAAACAGCAATATCCCTTTTTTTCGCGGAGCTTCGGTATCCGATTCTTCTCTCTTGTTGTTTTGTTTGAAAAAATCCCACATTGAGCCTGCCTCCGCATTACAATAAAAATGAGGTCTGATGATATTATAATATCTCTCCTAACATTTAGTCAACACCGCTTAAACAGCATTTTGTCCTTGGAGAGGGACGTTAATAACTACTACTATAAAACATACGGGGATTGTTATATTTATGAAGGATATTTTTTCACTGGACAACAAGTCTGTTGTGATTTTCGGCGGGGCTGGGTTTATTGGAAGCCAGCTCGTCATAGCCGCTCTTGATAAGGGAGCAAAAGTTGTTGCGGCAGATTTGAACATGACTTTGTTTGACCGTGCAGAATTTGCGCAGGTAAGAGCAAACCCCAATTTTCTTGCAGTGACCTGCGATGTCAGCCGCTCAGATGATGTACGGGGAGCATATGAGCTTTGCTCTGAGAAGTTTGGCTTTGTAAATGCCTTTGTAAACTTAGCCGCATATGGCAAATTTGATGATATTTCAAGACAGACAGATGAGGACATGGCATTTTCATTTGATGGAGTTGCAGGACACATGTTCCGCACTGTGCGAGAAGCGATACCTTTCCTTAAAGAAAGCGGGGGAACAATCGTCCTCACTTCGTCTATGTATGGTTTAGTTTCTCCCGACTATCGAATCTACGGAAACTCAGGTCAGAACAATCCTGCACTTTACGGGATGGGAAAAGCCGCTGTCGTACAGCTTACAAAGTATGCTGCGGCGCATTTGGCACCATTTGGAATCAGGGTTAACTGTGTAGCTCCGGGGCCGGTGCCTGACCCTTCGAAAAACCCGCCCCCTGAATTTCTTAATAATTTGGCTGAAAAAACCATGCTCGGCCGCGTGGGAACTCCAGAGGAGATGGCAGGTGCGTTCGTCTATTTGCTCTCAGACGCAGCCAGCTTCACCACTGGTGAATGCATAGCTGTAGATGGCGGATGGACAAAGTGGTAGGAGGTGCGTTATGAGTGTTTTTCCCTTAGGTTCAAAAGAAATAAAACTAGCCATGCTGGGTATGGTGGACGGAAACGGCCATCCCTATTCATGGAGTGCAATTATTAACGGATATGACCATGACACAATGAAAAACTGCCCCTTTGTAGGAATCCCCATCTACTTATTCCGTGAACCGGAGCACAGCTTCGGTATCCCGGGCGTAAAAGTCACTCATATACACACGCAAAACCGCCAGGAAGCCGAGGACGTGGCCAAAGCCTCACTCATTTTAAACGTTTTAGACAGGCCGGAGGATGCCATAGGGCAGGTGGATGCGGTTGTGGCCGCCACCGATATTGGAAGCGAACATGTTGAACGTTG
>WQRL01000238.1 GCA_009786775.1 Oscillospiraceae bacterium | reverse complement strand
GCGGCAGCGCACGGGCCGGGGGAATAAGAACTGAAGATGCAAAAAAACGCGGGCGGCCATTGGCCGCCCGTTTGCAGTAATAATAGAGAGTTTATTAGCCGTGCTTGAGCATGTCGGCAGGGCCTGTGGTGCTGACGCCTTCGCGGCATCTGTCCCACTCGACGCGGAAATCTTCGCCGTGCATTGAAAGGTTTACAGACGTGCCACGAGTTTTGCCGAGCATCATTGCGGCTGTGCCTGCAACGCTTGCAGATTCAGCGGTGTAGGGCACTTCGCCGGCATTTCTGCGCCAGACGCGGGCTTTGAGGTTCTCGCCGTCAACCGACTCAACGAATACGATGTTTGCTTTGTTGGGGAACAACGGGTGCGTACCCAGAGCCTTGCCAATTACAGAGACATCAAGTTTGTCCACATCATCGACAAACACAGCGCCGTAAGGAGTGCCATATGACATCGCAGTAAGTTTGTAGCATTCGCCGTCCACCATGAAGGGGCTGTTGACACATGCCGGTGAAGATGAGTGCAGCACCGGAATTAGGCAAGGTGTCATGGTGGGCTGACCCATGAGGAGAGTAATCCGGACTCTCTTCTCAACTTCTTGCGTAGCTTGAGATGTCAGCATTTCTTCTGGAATAAATACAGCAGCCGGAAGTGGCTTTTTTGTTGTAGCTGTTATTGTCATGGTTTTCATAATGTTCTCCTTTTCTCGTGGAAACGCTCGGCGCAGCCACTGCTCATAATCTAGTTGTGTTTCGGATAAGGCCTATACCGCCCCTTGCAGGAGCATCGCCTCTGCGATTTTCTTAAAGCCTGCGAGATTTGCGCCTGCAACCAAGTTGCCTTTCATGCCGTACTGCTCTGAAGTGGCATAGCTGCTGTTATATATATCGGCCATTATGTTTCGGAGCTTATAATCCACCTCTTCAAATGACCATGCGACCCTTGAACTGTTCTGCGCCATCTCTAGTGCTGAAACTGCCACGCCGCCTGCATTAGCGGCTTTGCCGGGGGAGAAGAAGATGTTGTTGTTTTGGAGCATCTTCGTGGCGGCTAGGTTAGTGGACATATTCGAGCCTTCCGCTACGGCGATACATCCGTTTTTGATTAACTCTTGTGCGCCGTCCTCAAGCAGTTCGTTCTGTGTGGCACACGGCAGTGCGATATCACAAGGAGCTGACCACACGAGGCCGTTTTCGTAGTATTTAGCGTTACTTCTGTAAGTGATATATTCGCTGATGCGTCCGCGCCGGACTTCTTTAATCTCTTTGACAGCTTCTATGTCGATGCCCTCCGGGTCGTGGACGTAACCGTTGGAGTCGCTCATCGTGACAACCTTGGCACCGAACTGAGCTGATTTGATTGCCGCATAAATGGCCACGTTTCCGCTTCCGGAAATTGCCACCCTCTTGCCTGAGAAGTTAGTGCCCAGGGTTGAGAGCATATTTTCCATCATGTATACCAGTCCGTATCCGGTGGCCTCTGTGCGCCCTAGCGAGCCGCCATATGCAATGCCCTTTCCTGTGAAGGCTCCTGTATAAAGGCCTGTCAGACGCTTGAACTGTCCAAACATATAGCCGACCTCGCGGCCTCCGACACCGATATCGCCTGCGGGAACATCCTGGTCTGCGCCCATGTAGCGGTAGAACTCATCCATGAAACTCTGGCAGAAAGCCATTACCTCGCGCTCGGACTTGCCCTTTGGATCGAAATCCGAACCACCCTTGCCACCGCCGATAGGCAAACCTGTGAGTGAATTTTTGAAAATCTGCTCGAAGCCAAGAAACTTGATGATACTCAGTGAAACACTGGGATGAAACCTTATGCCGCCCTTGTACGGGCCGATAGCACTGTTAAACTGTACGCGGTAGCCGCGGTTTACCTGAATATCGCCGTTATCATCCACCCACGGCACCCTGAAAATAAACTGGCGCTCAGGCTCAACAAGCCTTTCTAGTATCCTGGCCTTTTCATACTTGGGGTTATCATCAATAAAAGGCTGGAGGGTGTGGAGTATCTCAGTCATCGCCTGATGGAATTCAGGCTCATTGGGATTTTTGTCTATGGCCTCTTGTAACACTCTATCGGTGTAAAGCATCTAATAAATGCACCTCAAATCAAACATGTGCCTACATAATAGCGATAACAAAAAGGCGTCTGCCAACAGGCTGCCTAAGCAGCCGCTGACAAACGCCTTTGTTTATCGAGTTAAAGTATAACACGGAAAATGCGGTGCGTCAACACTTAGTTTTACGCATTTTTACAAATTAATAGGAAGTAGCGGACTTAGGGAGTAGCAGACTTTGTGCAAGCACTCTAAAATTCCTGATAAAGCGCAGCAATCTCCGCAAACTTATCGGATACAGATTTGAAAACCTTTATGATATTGGGGTCAAACTGCGTACCATCACCATCTAGTATAATCATCGCAGCTTTTTCAGGTGAAAGCGGCTCTTTATAGGGCCTTGTAGACACCAGTGCATCATACACATCGGCGATGGCCATAATCCGCCCAATCAGCGGGATGTTTTCACCGCTGAGCCCATATGGGTATCCCAGCCCGTCCCAGCGCTCATGGTGTGCCTCTGCGAAAACCAGCGCGTAGTTGAGAAAAGAGCTGCCCTTTACGTTGCCCTGCATCCGGCTGATGGCATCCGCCCCGAGTGGCACATGAGTCTTCATGACCTCATACTCCTCAGGCGTTAGCTTACCGGGCTTGTTGAGAATTATGTCGCTTATGGCGATTTTGCCCACATCGTGAAGCTGCGAAGAGGGAATCAGGAAGTCTAAATCCCAGCCCGTAACCTCATCGGTATAAATATCTTGTTCAACCATGCTCTCAATTAGGCACATGAGATATTTTTGAATCCGGTAGATGTGCCCCCCTGTGGTGCCGTCACGGCTCTCGACCATGCTTGCAACTATGTCGAGTATGGAATTTTGGAGCTCAAAAACTTCCATTATTTTTGTGCTGAGTTTCCTTTGGATATCTCCATTGAGTTCCAGAAGTTCCCTTTTGGCCTCTGCAAGTTTTAGATGGGTTTCAATATGCCGGAGGAGCACGGAGGCGACAAAGGGCTTGTAAATATAATCCACCGCACCGAGCTCAAGCCCTGTCAGCTCTTCTTTTTCGCCGCTGAGTGCCGAAACGAAAATGACGGGGATATCCCTGTGGGCAGGGTTGCTTTTGAGCAGGCGTATGGCATCATAGCCGCTTATGTCAGGCATCTCCACATCGAGAAGGATGAGGTCCGGAGTTACCTTCTCAAGCAAGTCAAACATCTTCGCAGCAGAGGACACAGGGTATGTTTCGTAGACGGGTTTGAGAATGTTTTTCAAAACTGTGAGATTGGTTAAATTGTCATCAACCGTGATGATTTTCTTCATCGCATTCATTTTGACTCACCCCTATACTCCTTAATTCGCTCAACTATTTCGTCAAACTCCGAGGTGGCGACTTTTTCGCTTAACCACTCAATTAAACCGTTATTTTGCTCATATGAAAATTCTAGAAGTTGTGACATTGCATCATCTGCGCCATTCATGTCAAAGTTCTCACAGCACCCGCACAAACGGTCGAGCAGCGCATTGTCGATAGTGGCCCGCACGGGTTTGCTCCCGCCGCTGCCGGGCATTTGTGTCCATTTCTCAATGTTGCTTATTAGCTCCTCGGCTTTAAGCAGCATTGAATCATTTTGCTCTAAAACCTCATCTAAGTTGCCGGCTTTGGCGGCCTTTTCCATGCGGGCAGCCAGCTCCCGGAGTGACTCTGCCCCAATATTGCCGCTGGACCCCTTGAGCCCGTGGACATTTATGGCGTACTCGGCCAGAGTTTCCTCAGTTACATTTCGCAGTTTGGAAATGACCTCAGGAGTATTGCGGGCGTAGGACTCGATTATAGTGCCGTATAGCTCCATGTCATCTCCGTAAAGAGCCATGCCCTTTGCAAAGTCAATGCCTGGGATTTGAATTGAATCTATGGCTGCATCCTCAAATAAGCCGGGAGCGCTGGGTGCAGTGACGGGCTCTCTTG
>WQRL01000237.1 GCA_009786775.1 Oscillospiraceae bacterium | reverse complement strand
TCAATAGAACGCGCAGCGTTTGCATCCCGCTTTAAGTGATGTTTTCACAAATCAGTCGGAGTTTGTGCTCCCACTGATTTTGGACAATGGCTCGTCACGCCACCTATAGAGGTGGGGGACTTACTGATTTGTTAAAAATCGGTTCAAGGGTTTCGTTAGTCATGTTTATTGTCCGATCTCCTTATTTTTCGTCTTCATCAAGATACATATGTGGCTGTTCCTTATAGTCGGCTACATAGTATCCTTCAATTTGAGTATAATCTTTTGGAATGGTTGCATCAGGATTGCTGCCGTCAACAGCTACGCCTGCGGCGTCATAAAAGATACGCTCCAGGTATTCATATTTTGAATACATTCCTTGCGACGCCCAAACAAGCGCGTTTCGGACATAAGCCGCATGTTTTTCAAACAGGGAATAGTCGAATTCTATCCGCAGATGTGCCGCCAGCAATACAACGAATGAGATAACTGTCCTGGTGTTGCCTTCACGAAAAGGATGGGTCTGCCAAATCTTTGCGGCAATGCGGACTAGCTTAAATAATGTGTCCTGTTTGGGTTCGCTCTTCTTTAATTTTGAGATTTCCTTAGATGCCTCGTACAGCTCTTTCTTGATCTGGTTCGGGTGAGCGTAGCGCACTGTATCACCGCCCAAAACCTCTTCATGCTTGATAACAGGGATGGTACGGAATTCGCCAGCCCAGTCAAATAGGTTGTCAAAAATAATCCGGTGGATTTCACAGAGCGTTTCTGTATTGTACTTATTGAAACGGTGGGCATAGACCATAGACATAGTGTGCTTGGTTACATCGCCTTCAGCCCGCCGGAGTTCCTCAGCGTCACGGATATTTCCCAGATTGCGAAGTACATCCACGTCATCATATAAATATGGATCCCGCATACACTACACCTCCGCCAAACGATAGGCTCTCAGTGTGTTCAAATAGCTCTCCTGAAAACTGAGATCGCCGTTCGCCCAGCGAGATAGATTCCTTTCAGTTTCTTCACTGGCAGGAATACCCTCAAGAGCGGTCATAGCGCTGCTAAAGGCGAGGGATTTTATTCTTTCCTCGGTTGACATAGCCTCCATCGCGGCACATCGACGAAGTGTGACCAACGTGCGGTGCAGATTATCGTTGAGTATATTTGCGGCTGCTTCAATTTTTTCAAGTCGCCCATCAATATCGCGGATATTCTCAAGGATGCCGGCACGCTCATCCAGTTCAGCTCGAATCACGGGCAGATGATCTTCCCGGACGTACTCGCTTGACAGCTTGCCATCTACTCTGTATTGAAGGTACACGTACTTTTTTCCGGATATCGTCTTATTGGAGATGTATCCATCCTTCAACGAGGCAAGCCTCTTTTGCCGATCCGTCTTATCTTGGAGCAGTGATGCGTATTCATTATATAGTTCTTGATATTCCATATCTAAATCGCTCCTCTCAGGTTCAATAGTAGTATATCACATTTAACCTCAATTATCAAGAAGAAACTATATAAATGAGGTTAATAATAAAGAGCAGGAGCTGAAATGAAAAGAGCAACCGCTTTTTCACGATTGCCGTTTTCACTGACAAAGAGCTTTGCCTCTGTTATTCTTTTTTTTCGTCGGCAACGCCTCTTTGTACCCTCACTATAAAGCTCAATCCGGTAATTGTCAATAAAAATACGGGGTTTTATAATTGCCAATATTTGCCAACAATCGGATTGGTGATATAGTGCAGGGTGTCCGAAAATGTCTGCCCTGCCGATTTGCCGTTCTTGGCTCTGACGGGTTTCATCCAAGTTGCAGCCATGATTGAGCCTCTTTTCGCAAAATTTTTCAAATAAGTATTGACTTTGACGTAACGGAATAGTTTATATTTAACCGTGAGGTGAGAAAAACGATGGAATACACGGTCAACAAACTATCAAAAATGTCGGGGGTAAGCGCGCGTACCTTGCGGTATTATGATGAAATCGGGCTGTTAAGGCCTGTGCGTGTAGCATCAAGCGGCTATCGCCTGTACGGTCAAAATGAACTGGACACGCTACAGCAGATTTTATTCTATCGGGAGTTGGGTTTCCCTCTTGATGAAATCAAAAGCATCCTGTATGCGCCGGAGTTCGACAGGGCAAAAGCCTTTGAACGTCACCTCGCTGAGTTAAGCATAAAACGTGAACGACTGGACTTGCTTATGAACAATGTGGCAAAGTCTATGTCCACTATGAAAGGGGAAACAACCATGACAGACAATGAGAAATTCGAGGGCTTCAAGCAGTCCCTCATAGATGGCAACGAGCAAAAATACGGCTCAGAAATCCGCTCCAAGTACGGCGATGAGGCTGTAAATGCCTCAAACGCCAAGCTGAAAGGGCTTACCCAAGAGCAGTACGATGAGAGCGAGCAGTTACGCATTGCCTACGAGGGAAAATTGAAAGAGGCTGTTGAAACAGGCAACCCCGCCGGGGAATCAGCACAGCAGGCTTGTGACTTAC
This sequence comes from Oscillospiraceae bacterium, assembly GCA_009786775.1. Taxonomy (GTDB): domain Bacteria; phylum Bacillota; class Clostridia; order Oscillospirales; family Oscillospiraceae; genus WRMH01. The sequence goes on along the minus strand of WQRL01000237.1, from coordinate 1,555 downwards.
ACAGGCGATGGCTCTGTGTGTTCTATCCCTCATACAGCAAGGAATACCACAAAGGGCTCGGGGAGATGTATGTTTCCGATGAGCGTTTTAAGGTCAACTACGAAAAGATAGCACCCGGTTGTGCCGAGTTCTTCCGTGATGCAATCAATGTGTATTGCGGATAGTCAGTAAACAAAAAAACACGGCGGTCACCTCCACGATAATCATGGGAGTGACCGCCTTTTTGTTGGGCTACATCTTCGCCAGTTTATTCATAATGCCCTCAGAGGCAACCCACAATTTTTCGTAGTTGTCTTGCAGGTCTTTTATATCCCCTGCGCAAACACTAAGGAATTTCCTTGACAGTCGCAGAATAATTCATTGAAACCATATCCATTATAACACAAGCGGTTACCTAAATCCGCAGTTACGCAAGTTCGCTAAAAAATCGCCACAGGAACTCCATCGTATTTAATTTCTTCCGGTATATCCGGTATATAAGTGACCCTTTGTTCCGAAATATCTACCCATACTTCGGCGATAGCGTCTAATGTGTGTACGTTGGTCAGGGTTAAGCCTGCATCACTATTTCTGAGACTAACCCTCGTAATGATTACCTTAAAATAATTCGGATTATAATTTCTCGGCGAAGCATGACCTTGACCGCGCTCCACGCCGTTCATGGGTATTTCCGCCGCAAACCAAGTAGTTGGCAAAATATAATAAATCATCTTTTGATAGTAATCAAGTGGCAAGAACAAATCATCATGTATCTGTGTTTCCTTGTTTTCGGCAAAAGCTTCAAAATGTCCAAAAAGCCTTCATCAAGGGAGATGTATTCGATTATATCAGTATAAATCATCCATACTTCGTGTACCTGTTCGGAGGCTTCCTCGATGCAGGACGCAAGCTCGTTCAGGTGCTTAACACCTCGCAGCGTTGGCGCGTCCGGGAACCCTCCTTATATGAGCCATACCGGCACATAATAATGATCTTTGTTTATCGGGTAGACACTGTCGGTCATACAGATTACGCCTCCGGCACCGATTTCCTTTTTTGTCTTTTGAAGGGTATCGAAATGCCTTACCGCGTCCCTATCGGGCGAGGCGGACTTCTTTATCTCAAATGGATAGAGTGTATTGTTCGCTTCCAAGATCAGGTCGATTTCCTTTTGATCGGTATCGCGGTAGTAGAAAACCGGCGGACGTTTCCCGGCGTTGTAATAACTCTTGACTACTTCACTGACGGCATAAGTCTCAAAGAATTGCCCTGTCATCGCGGACACTTCCATCGTGTCCGGAGAATCCCATCTTGTCAGATATGCGCACAGCCCCGTATCCATAAAATACATTTTAGGCGATTTGACAATGCGCTTTAGCGCGTTATTAAAATACGGTTCTATCAGGATGACGATGCCGCATGTTATCAAAATGGATAACCAGTGTTTTGCCGTGGGAGAGCTAATCCCTACGTCTTTAGCAAGCTCCGCGTAGTTCAGCAGCCCGCCGGTTCTGGCTGCGCACGCCGTCATAAACCGAAGGAACGCCATCTCATCCCCCACCTGCGTCAATTCCCT
>WQRL01000236.1 GCA_009786775.1 Oscillospiraceae bacterium | reverse complement strand
GCTGCGGACAGTTTTCGGCTATGCGCAGTCAGGCTCCTTTGAATATTTTGCAACAACCCTGACAGTCAGCCCTCACAAAAATGCCGCGCTTGTTAACGAAATTGGGAGCAGGCTTGCAAGTTCCGGGGCAGCAGGATACCTGGCCTCTGATTTTAAGAAAAAAAACGGTTTTGCCCGCGGTGTGCAGTTATCCAAAAACTTAGGGCTATACAGGCAAAACTACTGCGGCTGCACCCCCGCCACCGCATCCTCTCCCGCACCCCGCGCGTAAAACTTAAAGCTGCTTTACAAAGGGAGTTATAAACTTGAACAGAACATCGGAAAGCATTGAAAACTCAAGAGTCATGTCGCCGCTCCTCATGTATTTGTCGGCGGCATTTGTCGCATCGCTTCTAATCTCAAATGTAATAGCAAACCACATGCTGGTATTTATCCGCTGGCCCATTGATGCCGGCGCACTGACATTTCCCATAACATATATCCTCTCAGATGTTTTCTCCGAGGTGTATGGCTACAAGTGGTCGAGGCGCATTGCGTGGACAAGCCTTGCAATTAACGCCGTTTTTGCATTAATAATAATTTTAATAGTGCGCTTGCCGCAGCCTGAGTGGTATGATGGCACATACTTCACCAACGCCTTGGGCAACTCCTGGCGGATAGTCGTTGCAAGCCTTGTGGCATACTGCGTCGGAGACTTTGTAGACGATAGGATATTCCGTCATCTGCGCAACCGTCACAATTCAAAGGCCTTGGATACCGAAGCGGGAACTTCTTCAAAAAGAAACATGAGAGGCTTTGCCTTTCGGGCACTCGCTTCATCACTGGCAGGGCATATTTTAGACACAAATTTATTTATTTTCATAGCCTTTGCATTTATAGTGCCGTGGAACGAGCTTCCTGCAATGATTATAATAGGCATTATAATCAAGTGGGCTTACGAATGGGCGGTTCTCCCCATAACATTTAGGGTTACAAAATGGGTGAGCAAAAAGGAGGACGCATATGCGGATTCTAATAACAGGCAGCAGTAACGGCATCGGCCTTGCAGCTACGCAGAAATTCCTGGACGCAGGGCATGAAGTTTTCGGCATAGATCTAACGCCCTCTCCCATTAAAGCTGAAAAATACAGCCACCACATAGGGGATGTGAGCAAACCGGAAACCCTGCCGGAACTTTGCGGAATCGAAATCCTTGTAAATAACGCAGGAGTTCAGGACACCGGGCTAGGGGATATAAACACAAATCTTCTGGGCGTTATAAATACCACTGAGAAGTATGGCTTGCAGCCCAATATAATTTCGATACTAAATGTGGCCTCGGCATCTGCTCACAGCGGCGCGGAATTTCCTTATTACGCCGCGAGCAAGGGCGGGGTGCTGGCCTATACAAAACACACGGCCCTTGAAGTCGCAAAGTGGGGGGCGACCTGTAACAGCATTTCCCCCGGCGGCGTGACGACACAGCTAAATGCCCCTGTGATGGAAGATGCGGAAAAATGGAAGCTAATAATGGATGAAACGCTGCTGCGCAAATGGGCGTCTCCGGAAGAAATTGCCGAGTGGATTTACTTTCTCACAGTTTGCAGCAAGAGCATGACAGCACAGGATGTTTTGATTGATAACGGAGAAATGGCAAAGGCGAATTTTGTCTGGTAAAAATGCTTGAAGTTAAGGCTCCAAGCCCTCAGTGACGGTAACGCCCGGAGCTGGCGGCTGTGCAGCAAAAACCAAAAAATACCGAAAGGATGCTCATTAGATGAAAGTCAGAAAAGCTGTTATACCCGCCGCGGGGCTGGGTACCAGGATGCTTCCGGCCACAAAAACCGTGCCTAAGGAAATGCTCCCACTAGTGGACAAGCCCGCAATTCAGTATATAATCGAAGAAGCGGTTGCTTCGGGAATTGAAGACATTTTGGTTGTAACCAATAGAGCCAAGAGCGCAATGGATGACTACTTTGATTACACTCCCGAACTTGAGGATGTGCTAATCCGCGGCGGTAAAGATTCTGAGCTTGAGGCCATCAGGCATTCAGCGGACATTGCAAACATATTTTATGTGCGCCAGAAAGAAACCAAAGGCCTGGGTCACGCTGTATGGCGCGCCAAAAGGTTTGTGGGGGATGAGCCTTTTGCCGTACTTTTGGGCGATGACATAATGATGGGGGATGTCCCGGTGACAAAGCAGCTCATAGATGCAGCGGAGAAGTATGATGCGGCTGCTGTCGGGGTGCAGAAGGTTTCGGCGGAGGCAATTTCCAAATATTCATCTGTTAAGGTGTCGGCACTCGAAGAGCGGATTTACAAAGTTTCAGACATGAACGAAAAGCCCGGCCCCGGGCAGGCTTTTTCTGAATTTGCCATATTGGGCAGGTATATCCTGACCCCTGATATTTTCAAAATCCTCGAAAACACAGCCCCCGGCTACGGGGGCGAAATCCAGCTTACAGACGGCCTAAAAACCCTGTGCAAAACTTCCCCCATGGTAGCGGTCGATTTTGACGCAAGGCGCTACGACACAGGAAACTTGCAAGGTTTTCTGGAAGCGACAATAGACTTCGCACTAAAAGACCCCCACGTAGGAGACTGGCTGCGGGTCTTCCTAAGAGAAAAAGCCCTGTAACCATGCTGCTGGTTGACGCATCCGAAAAAGCGTAGGGCAGGCATACCGCCTGCTGGCTACGCACTACGCAAATTAAGTAGAAGTAAGAGGCAGAAACCATCCGTCGGACATGGGCAAATGCTTCGGGAAAAAGCCAAGCGGCCTCCGTCAGTCACGTCTACCCTGGTGGAGTTTTGAAATCCATGCAAAATCTGTGTTCCAGGACTGCGGCCGCTTAACTTTCCCCCGAAGCACCCGCCCACGTCCGACTGGTCTGTGAACCATTAAACAACTCGCATTTGCCGAAACGCATATGTTTACTGTAAATGATGAGTTTAATGAGTTTTATTGCATTGGTGCGGAGGTTTGTTCTCATTATGAGAACAAACCTCCTCGCCGTCAAAGTTTCTTATTTCGATATTTTGGTATGAAGATTTCAGCTTGTTTTCTCAGATTTTGTTTTGCATGTTTCTTTTGACCCTTTGTTTGTTAACGGAATGTTTACCGCAGCTAAATAGGTGTATATGATAAAATTATGTCCTGAGCCGTATTAACGGCTGCGGGTTCATCGGCGTAATCAAATAATGCAATTGTTTTAAGTTCAAAGTTACCGGCATGCGCAAGAATCAACCATATGTAAAATATTACAAAAGGTGTTGACTAAAATGCAAATCCGTGACTCAATCTTATTAGCAGAGCAGAGCAGAGCAGAGCAGAGCAGAGCAGAGCAGAGCAGAGCAGAGCAGAGCAGAGCAGAGCAGAGCTAATTCTTCTGCCATTTTTGGTGACCCAAAAACGAAATAGAAGAGATAAGAAGGTTAAACCTTGTGATTTGTCACGGGGTTTAGCCTTTTTTGTGATGCTGGCAGTTGTGACGGCGCAAATTAAGCAAAAAGCAGGAAGGAGGCAGAAAGCGGATGTTTTCCGCGATGGCCAGGCGCATCTCAACTTAAAGCATCAAAATAACGTTAGAAAGGAAACCCAAATAATGAGAAATAAGTTAACGAGAAGTCTTTGCATTTTATTGACCATGGTGTTCCTATTTGGTATGATTAGTCCAGCTTTTGCCGTGTTAACAGATGATTGGGCGGAATTTTATTCGGACCCGACTGGGCAAGAAAATGGAAATATGGTGCTCGCCTCGGAACCGCCGGCATGGGCGGATGAAGAAGTGTTGCTAAATTCGGAACTGAATATGTGGGCGGACAGCGAAATGCGACATAACTCGGACTTAGTCATTCAAGCGGGCGCAATTCCGGCTCTGTATGAATGGATATGTGATACGCTGCCCATGTTTGGTTACGATCCTGAAATTGATTCCGAAATTAATGTGAATTTCCGCGGCATGAGAGCCCTGGCGGCAAATCAGGTGGTCGTGATTTTCCAGGGCAATAACCACACAGGCGGACAGGTGCCGGCAAATATAGTTATTAATACGCCGGGTTCA
>WQRL01000235.1 GCA_009786775.1 Oscillospiraceae bacterium | reverse complement strand
AACCAGCCATCAGGTTTTGGTTGCCACAAAAACAAAGTAGATGAAAAGTGATTAAATCTCGCAGGATGTTGCGAAATTTAATCACTTTTTTGATTTTGCAGTTATAAAATCCAAATAAAGCAAGGAGGTGGGACAAAATATTTTTCGCATCATATCAAATCCGATGCGGAAATAGGGTGACGGCATTTTGCAATTGCAACATCAAATATTAAAATTAACATTTGAAAAGGAGGGCAGTATGAAAGTTATAAGGAAAAAGATTGCATTGATTCTGGTTCTTGCGATGTCCCTTTCTATGCTATATGGGGCGGGCGTAGTTGCACAAGCATCTCAAGGATACGTGTTTACAGGCAGTGGGTATTCAATACGCTTCACGGTGCTAAGTGAATGGAGCACCGGATATAATGCAGAAATTGTAATTACTAACACAGGTTCCGACGCACTTGACCATGTTGTGCTTAGCGTCAACAGAAATCTCGGGCTTGGTGAGTCAGGCGTGTCCGGAGGGCGTATGGTATGGCAGAACAGCTCTGAAACCACCATACAGCTTTTTGATTGGCAGTCATATATTCCGGTAGGCGGAACTGCTACGCTTAATCTTAATAGCAGTTCTACAAACGGAGCGCCGAGGCCAACAGATTTCCGTCTGCGGGAGGCAGCGCGCCAGCTTGTACCTACATCCGATTATGAACTTAATACAACAATGCATTCCACATGGGAAGAAACCCAATTTAACAACGCCATCATTTTAAACAATATCACAAACAGGGTAATGCAGGGCTGGAGTGTTGAGTTTGACATTTCAAGCAGTGCCGTCATTAACGTGGCTCACAATGCAGATTTGGCTCAAGAAGGCAATCAGGTAACACTGTGCCAGCCTCACAGAAGTGCGCAGTCTTGGCACCCAGGACAGACCCTATATTTATCTATGATGGGCACGAAGCCTGCAAACTCTACGGTTGAGGTGAGTAATGTCAGAGTTTTCGAACGGGTAGCCCTGCCGTACGGAGGCTGGCCGCCGGTGGTTGATCCGGATAGCATTCGCATGGGGATTGAGTTTGAACAAATTTCCGTTAACCTGCCGGGGTTAATAGCGCCCTCGCTTAATCATGTCCGCATCGAGGCTCTGAACTTCATAAGAGGTATATATGAATTAACATTTGCCTCGGAATATATCACCATTGATTCAAGGGGTGTTCCGTTTTTCTTTTGGAACTCGCCTCACGGGATTTTCGATAATTACACCAGAAACACAGACGGCTCAATATCAGTCGTATTCAGGGCTAGTGCAGATACCTTCGACCAAAGTGTGTATGTCGTTGTGGGCCTTGGAGATAATCTAGGACAAGTAGACCGCAGGCTGTTGGTACTTAAAGGCAATGATGAACATGCACCGGAGCTTGAGGAAGATTTTTCAATTGATTACATTGAAGAAATGTATGTTGCTCAGCTATATGCAGAAGGCACATCGGCAACCGAGGTTATAGCTATAGTGCCGACCGCGAATGGTTCGCCTGGTGCCGGCACTGATTTCCCTGATGTTCCGAGAGGTCATTGGGCATATAATGCTGTTTCCGAAATGACTCGGCGCGGAATTTTCACAGGATATGGTGACGGTACTTTCAGACCGAACAATCTTGTTACCTTCGCTGAATTTCTTGCAATTATATTTAGATCTGTGCGTATAAACGAGTCCCCGCCAATACCATCAAGGCCACAATGGGCAGGGCATTGGGCTGAAAGATATTTGAATTACGCCGCTCACCGCCTAATCCTGCCGGCTGACGTGGTGACAGGTAATGAGCACATCACCCGTCAGGCTGCATTTTATGCTATGTATACTGTTTTCGGAAGCGGACGCGCAAGGGAATGGAACCGGGTAAGGGATACAGTTTACCGCCATACAAATAACCTTTCTTTTTCAGACAGCGGGGAAATCGGCGTCCGCTATCGTGATGCTGTGACATCTCTGTACCGTTTAGGAATTGCAGGAGGATTTCCAGGGGGCACATTTGAGCCGAGAAGAACTCTTACCCGTGAGCAAGCGGCAAGGATAGTATTTACCGGACTGCAACCTCACAGGGACTTGCCGGCACCTATAATTGAGAGGATGCTTGGCGACTCAACCGAGAACATGCCTGTTATCGGCCTCGGTGCGGTCGAAAGAGGGTACGTCAGCAGGATGGGCGGTGGAGCCTTTATTTTTGAAACCGATGAGTTCCCAACTACCCGCCGGTTTGCTGTGACAGGATTTTTTGGAAATAATGCCATGGAAAGCATTGTAGTCTACAGAAGAACAGATTCGGGGATTGTGCGAGTGCCCATAGACTCATATGGCAGATTTGTCCTACCGGGCTCGGCCGTTGCAGTTATTGCATTTGAAGGCGAACTGAGAAGCAATTTCATGATAGCGGTCGATAGAGTATTCATACGCCCATTTATATTCAGCCACTATTTTGACCATGGATATTTGGAAGGTCTCAGCTTGACAGAAGCAACTGCAAGAACCAGAATCGAAGGGTTTCAAGCAGTATCGGACAGAATTTTTTCTGAGCTGTTCCGCTTAAATACTTCAATTAACCGCATAGTGCTGTTTGAGTCAAGTATAGATCAGTGTCTGGAACGTCGGCGAACGCGGTACGGGGATGATAACTTTGACGTGAATAGCCTTTGCTTGCCGTTTGGACAAACTGAGGCTTGCTTCTTACATGGTGCGCCGCATTTTCATACACCGAACTGCTGGGTTGGCGGTGTGCTGATTTGCGGAAGAGTTGAGCATTGCAGCAGTTCTTGCAATGACGCTGAAGCTTTTGCAAGGGGCATATTGAACGTGCCGGTTCCCGGTGTCAGCAACCCCGGGCACGGTTCGCTCGGGAACATAGTTACAGTTTGGTCGGGCAATTACACTGTGTTTGGAAATTTTTCTAACAGAAGTTTTGCATGGGGATTACGAACTTTGCCGCACTCAAATATATTTATGTTTGAGCGGGGTGACGTCAATAACATTAGGGGCGTTTATGTACATGAGGTTGCGCATATGTTTAACGCACCGGATCACTATCATGAATGGCTTGATGAGAATAAAACAATTTGCAGAAGCGAGGAGATTTGCTCAAACCCCCTATGTAATCCGACTAAAGAGGGGCGTGCTCCCCGACCTAGATCGTGTATAATGTATGACCCGCGCCCTGATGATGTGGCAAATAAAAGGGCGCACGATGCGTTTTGTGTGGGCTGTATTGGTGATATGAGAACTTTCCTGAGTGGAGTATAAAATGGAGGTTAATTGATTATGAAAAGGTTATTAAAAATATGTATGGTTATAATATTGACTGCGGTTACTATACAAACGACTTTCGCAGGGGCGCCTATATATCGCGACCCCGTATTTTACAGTGTTGATGATTTGATAACGTGGATTGAAACTGAAGATGCAGAAAACTTTCAAGAAGGGCGCTTTAGAAATTGTTTACTGTCAATAAGGGAACGCGGGGAAGTAATTATTCCCACTTTTAGTTCCCCTAACGTAACTTTTGAGGCTTTTGAAGTATTGGCTCCACGTGCGAGCCGTGGAGAGTTGAGGCACGAGGGGTATATGTTAATATTCGCAATTTATTCTACCCCAACAGGACAAATTATTGCTCGGACAAGAGGTATGAATCCAGCATTAACCGAAGTATACGAACGAGTTGGGGTTAGCGGATATTTCACAGCCACCCCCAGTGGGGCAAGGCAAGAGAACTTTCAAATCTTAGAAAGAACCATACTCGTAGGCGATGCAATTACAGACACTACTGAGGAACGCCACATTTCATATGTCTTTGTTGATAACCTAGATACATCTGGTGTTGCATTTGCCGTTTTTATTTTAGATAAGTTTTTCCTAGGTGTAACATATTATGATACACAAACCGGCAAATGGTTCAACGAGTTAGTTTGGGAGCGGACTCCGTTATCAACAGCAGCCACACCTGAGCGTCCTCCTTCGGATGGTAGGCCGCCGGCGGGAGGGGCTCCCGGCGGTGCAGTTGGGGGCGGAGAGGCTGGCACAGGCACGCCCACTGCTCCT
>WQRL01000234.1 GCA_009786775.1 Oscillospiraceae bacterium | reverse complement strand
AAATACGGTCAGATATTGAAAAAATGATTTGATAAATCAATGCTGATATGATATTATTTCCGTATCAGTTTAGAGGCAGCACCCTAAGCCGTGGGCAGCCACGCCCGAGAGGGTAAACCCTTACCTCTATCCGCTAGTTGCATTGCACGTAGCGGCGCGGAATGTGGCAAAAGGTGGCAATTAGAATACAAACATTATTATACGCGGAGGTGTCCCTATGCGTGGTGGAAACCGGCCAGGTTCAGGACGGAAACAGGTTCCTGCTAATGAAAAAAAGAAAAGTGTCAACATCTATCTCTCAAATGAGCTATATTCTAAAGTAAGCGGCATGGACTTTGACAACTGCAAGTCACTGAGCCAGAAATTTGCAGAGCTTATAGATATAGGGGTACAGTCAATTGAAGCAGGCCATTTTCCAAGCCCTTCGGATTCCTGCGGGAATTCAGATACTGATGCGTCTTTAGGTGCGCCTTTAGCAGACGTGATGCCAATTTCTGGAAATCCAGAAGCGCCTGAGAGGGCCGGAACTGACGAAGCGGGGGGGCTTACCTTTATTGACCTCTTTGCAGGCATCGGCGGTATCCGCAAAGGCTTTGAAGATGAGAATACCAGATGTGTCTTTAGCTCGGAGTGGGANAGGTATGCAGCGAAAACTTATCAGGCCAACTATGGCGAAGTGCCCCTGGGGGATATAACGCAGATTGCTGAAAGCGAGATTCCCGACCACCATGTCCTGCTTGCCGGCTTTCCTTGCCAGCCCTTTAGCAACATAGGGAAACGTGAGGGCTTTGCCCATGAAACTCAGGGTACGCTTTTCTTTGACGTGCTTAGAATACTAAGGCATAAGCAGCCACGAATGTTTCTCCTCGAAAATGTAAAAGGGATACTTACAAACGATGGCGGAAATACGTTCCGTGTAATAATCAATAGCTTAAAAGAGCTGGGATATTCAGTTTTTTCTGATGTTTTGGACGCTCAGAATTTTGGGTTGCCTCAGAGGCGGGAGAGAGTTGTTATTGTGGGCTTTCACCCTGACTTAAATATAGAAGAATTTGCCCTGCCAAAATCAAATAATGCAGACAAAGTTTCAATAGGCCGCATTTTGGAGCGGGGGCCTTCGGGCTACTCAATTTCCAGGCACCTGCAAAAGAGCTACTTGTTCAAAAAAGACGACGGAAAGCCGCAGTTGGTCGATTTTGACAGCGACTTCCCGGCCAACACCCTGGTTGCAAGCTATCACAAAATCCAGCGGCTGACGGGAACCTTCGTCAGAGATGGCGAAACTGGGGTCAGGCTATTTAGCGAACTGGAGCTAAAGCGGCTGATGGGTTTTCCAGAGGACTTTGCCGTTCCTGTGTCCAGAACTCAAATGTACAGACAGTTTGGAAACTCTGTTGCCGTACCTATGGTGAAAGCCGTTGCGGATGCCATGAAATCCGCTTTTTACGCATCAGAAGTGAGAGGCGGCTAACAACTTCCTATAAGCCGCCCGGCTTGTCAGTGCACATCTGCTAATCAAAAAATCAAAAGGACGCTCATACCCTCTTAACTGCTGCTGGTATAGCCCTTGATTTGAATTTTTTGCCCTCGTTTTTTACTAGGGTATGTCCAGCCGAAGGGGGTCGCAAATTGCCCTCTGTTTTGGTATTTCGATAGATAATAAGGAATGTATTTATCCCGTGTCCAAACAGCAAATGGATTTATAAACAGTACCATGTCGGCCACTTGCATAGGGTCTGTCACTAGCAGGCTATGCATGCCAAATATAAAAAATTCTGCAAGCTCTTTATTATAGCTCCCAAGCCTTTGCTCAAGCACATTTGCGCAGTGTGGATAAGTGCTCACCAGCTCTTTTTTGCTCCCGCATTCCTCAAAATGACGCAAGGCCGAAGCCAGCTCGCAGCTTGGGTCAATCCGCAGTGCAGCAATTAAATCGGAAACATTTCCTTCATGTATGCTGACGGTTTTTTCAGTTGAATTCTTTATGCTGATGTTTCGGGAGTAAGCCCTTGAATCTGTGTAAACTGTGAATGAAACGTCAGTTTTCGGAGCTCCGCGGTTTGATAACCTTGGTATGCTGTCTGTAGCTGTTATAACATCTATTACATCTTCATTCATACTAAGGCCTGCCGCACTAAGTATAGCCTTAAAATAATTAAAAGTGGAGGATTTGACTAGCTGCGAAGATCCGTGGTAGTCATTCCATAGCTCTAAATTTTTCTGGTCTAGCAATAGATTCAGGATGTTTTTTTCAGAAAAGCTCCCCAGTATGTTCGCCCGTACCCCCTGAGCGATAATTCCGGACACTTTGGCTAGAATCTCCTGCTGAAGCTCGTTTACAGTGAGTACATCGTCAATGAATGAAACATAGGTGCTTGACTTCACCTTCTTTGCGTAGTTTTGTTTGTTTTTCATTTCTTTGTCAGAGATGGAATCTGGCACAACAACTAAAACCCTACTGACATCCTCGTCTATATTTTTGATATGCTGGGCAAAGTACTCAGCATTGTATATTCTTTCTCTTATGGAGTTTGTAGACCAGATGAGCCATTTTTCACCGCCGAAATCCGTGAAACGGACAGAGAAGTGCATTTTGAACTGCTTCTCCTTACCCTCGTAACCGGCACTGTAGTCGTGCTTGATTTCGATGCCTAGCCCTGTGTCATCCCTCAGTGAATAAAGCCTCTCGCCTATTAGCATTTTTGCGTTCTGGCCGGACTGGGATTTCAGCTGATTTTCTTCGGCAAAACGGGTCATGAAGTCCCTCCTTCCCTATTATTCCGCACTGTGTGTACCGCATGCACTGCATGTTATGCATGTGCCACATGTGCTGCACTCATCAGCACTGTGCTCCACGGAAGCTGCGCAGAGATGCGAGTCAAGTTCACACAGAAACATGGCTTCCTTTATCTCATATACGCACCTGTCAACATCTTTGCTTATATCTCCGCCCCAGAAGCGTATGACGGTCCACCCGTTAAACTGTAACCGCTGGTTGATTTCGGTATCCCTTAAAATATTGCGCTCAATTTTGTTTATCCAATATTCGCGGTTACTTTTTATTTTATCTTTTTTTAGGTTCCAGTCTTTGCCGTGCCAGAATTCACCGTCGCAGAAGACTGCTATTTTATGTTTTAGCAAAACTATGTCTGGCGACCCAGGTAGCTTCGTGTAGTTCTTTCTATACCGGATGCCGGCACGCCAGAGTGCTTTTCGGAGCTTTACTTCAATTGAAGTATTTCTGCTCTTAATCATCCGCATGTTCCGCTTCCGCTTTTCGTCTGTTGTCGCTGGATAAGAGTTCATATTTCAAATCCTCAAATACGTAGGGGATTGTAACAAAAAAGCCCCTCTCTTGCGGTTTTGCCACTTATCATATGCAAATATATTCCAATGCGTATTCACAAAAGGCTATCCGCGCCTCGTCAGTTAAGTACAGCGGCTGGGAAGATGAATAATTTTCCAGAGCTAGGCCGCGAAGTGAGTGCAATATGCGCAAAAGAGCCAATTTATCGTCAGTGGAAATTTTTTGGAAAACCACCACGATAAAGTCAATGTCACTTGAGGCCCAGCTAAAGCAATTAAAAGCAATAGAGCCATGCACATATATCCCGGCAAGGTTGTCGCCAAGGATTTCGGAATATTTGTCCGATATGGATTTTAATAAAGTGTCATAGCTATTTTCCATAATAGAACCCGGCCTCCAGTAAAAGTAATGCTGCCTAGATATAATACACCCATTTGCCGTTTTAGTCAGCCTATTTTATAGCTTAAACATAGCCGTCAGTTTTTCAACTGTCATCTGACTTCGTTCTTCCCCGCTGATATCGAGGACAACTTTGCCGTTATCCATCATTATGGTGCGCTTGCCCAGCTCTAGGGCAGAGGATATGTTGTGAGTGACCATTATGGTCGTTATATCGTCCTTTTCGATGATTTCTTTCGTCATCCTTAACACCTGCTCTCCCGTTGCAGGGTCAAGTGCAGCGGTGTGCTCGTCAAGCATAAGCAGTTTAGGTGTGCAGATTGTCGCCATTAGGAGTGTAACCGCCTGCCTCTGCCCGCCGGAG
>WQRL01000233.1 GCA_009786775.1 Oscillospiraceae bacterium | reverse complement strand
TTGGAAAAGTGTTACATGGCATAAAAATTTGGAGGAAATCACAATGGCTACAACTCAACCAATCAGAACAATAAAAGAAACCAAAGCCCTAGCCCAGTACTTCCTTGACAAAAACGAACCCAGAAACTATGTACTAGTAGTAATCGCCATGCAAACAGGCCTGCGCATAAGCGACATACTAAAACTAACCTGGGAGCAAGTGTACGACTACAAAACAAACAAAATCAAGAAAACCCTCACCCTGACGGAGCAGAAAACAAACAAAACCAAAATCATTGCCCTGGGGGAGAAAGTAGCCAAAGCCCTAAAACACCTAGCCAAAACCGCAGCGGAAGCAGGCCGCTACCTAATAGAAAACCCCAGAACCAAAAAGCCAATCAGCCGCATACAGGCCTATAGAATAATCCGCAAAGCAGCAGAAACGCTGACACTAAGCAATAGGGTCTCCTGCCACTCCCTGCGCAAAACCTTCGGCTACCACGCCCTTAGAAGCGGAGCATCACATGCCGTCATAATGGACATATTCAACCACAGCTCATTTGAAGTAACCAAAAGATACCTCGGAATCTCACAAGACGATAAAGACATAGTGTACCTAAATCTTGAACTGGTGGCCTAACTCACAGTAATCTACTATGAAAGGGCTATATTTGTCAAGTATTTTGTGAAAATGGCAAACGGAGAAACCTATTTGGGCTTACAGACCAGTCTAACATGGGCGGGTGCTCCGAGGGAAAGTGGGGTGGCCGCAGTCTGGAACACAAATTTTGACTAAGATTTAGGGCTTTCGCTAGAGTGGACGTGACTGACGAAGGCCACTCCGCTTTTTCTCGGAGCATTTGCCCGTGTTAGACGGATGGTTTTTACATTGTTAAGCGTTTTATGAAAGCCCCATGATGTAGCGTTCAAAGTATTTGAGTGTTGAATATTTTACTAATGTTTGGTTTCGCGGTATTTTCTGATTCGCTTTTGCAGATTTATATTTAGAAATATACTTGGTCATTGCATTTCTTATAAAGACTTCTTTGCCACGCAAATAGTCGAATTCTTCTTGCCTTATTTGAGGTTTGCGCAAAGCATCAATGTATTTTTCAGGATTTAGGATTAATACAGCCTTTGATAAATCAAGTCCGCATTTATTAGCTTTGTCTGTCCAGACGGCATTGGGATGGTTAATATTAGAACGCAGAGGCACACAGAAAAGCAGCTCGTTAATGCTAACTTGAACTTGAGCATGAGGCCTATCATCTTTTAGCATCATTTCTGAACAATGCGAATAGTCACTGTAAAATTCCTGTGACAAATATACGAACTTTATCAATGCTACACCTCTTACAAAAAATAGCCCCTTGATGGGGCTAAATGGGTTTCAAGATGGGCTTTCTTTATTTTTAGTTGCTTGCGCCCTACAAGCAAATCTTCAATTGAGCTTTCTTTATTTCCCGTGAGGCTTGCGCTCTACAAGCCTATCTTCAAGACGGGCAAACAATTATTGTTTGTGATTTAAATATACCCTATTGAGTAAAAACAGTCAATATATTTTTTGTAAACATTTGGGTGGGAATTCGTATATCACCTATAAAAACGTTACCGCGTATGACACACAGCGAATCATGAAACTTGCTAGAGGTGTGCGGAGCCCGTAGACGTGACTGACGGAGGCCACCACGCTTTTTCACAGAGCATTTGCCCGTGTCCGACGGATGGTTTTATCCATTGTGGAGGCTATTTAGCCGCTACCACCCATGAATCCCCGCCGTGCTTTGTTATCGCTTCGGTGCTACAGCCTAGCTCACGCGCCAGAATTTCAACTAGCCTTTGTGAGCAGAAGCCTCCCTGACAGCGCCCGCTGCCGGTGCCCGCCCTGCGCTTGACGCCGTCAAGTGTCACTGCGCCCGGACTTCGGTGGATTGCGTCCACGATTTCGCCCTCAGAGATGCCGCGGCAGCGGCATATAATCTTGCCGTAACTTGGGTTTGAGTGGATTAGCTCCGCCCGCTCACTTTGTTTCATCTCCCCTAGCCTTACAGTTGGCTCACGCTGTGGGTTAAAGCCTGCATTTTGCGCAGCTCCCAGCCTTTCAGATATTTTTTCGGCAATATATAACCCTATCTCATTTGAACAGGTCAGCCCGGGAGTCTTGATTCCGACGAGGCTGATCATTTTGCCATCCTCCGACTCTATGATGCACAGATCATTTACGCTCTTGTTTTCCGTGACCCATGCCCCCCTCGCGTTTTGAGTTTGTATAAATGGGTTGGGGCGCACAGCGCCGAAGGAGTTTATCACATGCTCCATAGGAAGCGACGGAATAACTTCCGACACTAGGCTTCTTAGCAAATTCGCCCCCTCTTTGGCCGTTTCAAAAAACTCTGATTCCCCCTGATTGAAAGGCCGCTCAGTGGGGCCTACTAGTATGTTGCCGTCCACAGTGGGCACAAGTGTAAGCCCCTTGCCCTTTTCCTCAGGCTCGTGGAAAATAACATGCCCGATATGCCCTGAGGCCTTTGTGTCCAAAATGAAATATTCCCCGAGAGTCGGCACTATTTTAACTGCCGGATCCCCTGCGAGTGCAAGCACACTGTCAGCGCTCATCCCTGCGCAGTTAATTACAGCCCTTGCCTTAAATTCCCCGGCATTTGTCTGTAGCACATAACCCTCTTCGTCTCTACGGCCGGGCTCAATCCCCAAAACCTCGGTGTTTAGAGATATCTCCGCGCCGTTTGCTGCGGCATTTTCAGCGGCTGCCAAGCACAGTTCCCAAGGCATTACGGTTCCCGTTTCAGGCACGTACAGCCCGCCCCTCACATGGCTTGCAATATTTCCCTCAAGAGCCAGCACCTCAGGGCCTGATAGCATCTTCATACCGCGCACGCCGTTTACTGTGCCCTTTTCAAATTTCCGCCCCAGCACTTCATCCCCGCGGCCGCCGAAGGAAATCATCAAGGAGCCGCATTTGTTATACCGCACTCCAAGCTGACTGCAAAGCCTGCTAAAATCCTGCGCCGCCTTGACGCAGAGGGTTGTTTTGAGTGAGTCGGACTTTGTGTCGCATCCGCTGTAGACTATGGCCGTATTGGCACGGCTTATTCCCGTGCAAAGATCCTCCCGCTTTTCAAGCAGTGCAACTTTTAAGTTGTAGCGCACTAGGCTCCTAGCTGCAAAACAGCCTAGCAGCCCCCCGCCTATTACTATGACATCGTATTTTCTCATGGCGATACACCCAGCTTATTTAATGTTAAAATATCTCGCGGACTGTGCCCGGATTTTCGGCTATATAGCCGCCCAGGTTTTCAAGCCGCTCCCTAAAGCGCTCCGAACGCAGCACCGCAAGCAGTTTTTGCACCATCGGCGATTCCCATGCAGGTTCTGCGATAAGAAGGTCATACTGCTCCCTACAGACTTCGACGAAATCAAGGTCATATAGTTTTGCCGCAGAGTGTACACCCATCCCCGCATCTGCCGACCCTGAGGCAATCAGGGCCGCAACGGATGTGTGGGTGAATTCCTCCCTGTCATAGCCGTAGATATCCTTTGTGTCTATGCCTTCTTTGCCGCATAGGTAATCTATCAGGATTCTGGTTCCTGAGCCTCTTTGCCTATTTACATACCGCAGCCCATGTTTTGAGAGGTCTTCAACGGAGTTTATTCCGAGAGGGTTTCCTTTTCTGACCATTATGCCCTGGGTTCTCGATACACATTCTACAAGCCTTACGCCGCCCTTGGGCAGTGTTTTCTTTATAAAGGATGTGTTGTATCCGCCTGTTTTCGTATCAAGTAAATGTATCCCTGCAACATGTGCCTCTGCGCGGCGTATGGCTAAAAGCCCGCCCATGCTCCCCACATGTGCCGAGCCCATTGAAACATCTCCATATTCTGTACGCAGAAGCTCCGCAAGTTCATCAAGCAGGGGGTCATGGCTGCCAATCACCACAAGGCTTCTGCGAAGCTGCTTCTCAGGGCGCAGCAATCTCACCTTGACCTCTCCGCCTGTTTCATACCCCCCGGCATCCTGCGAAACCTCCACAATGCCGTCAGCTTTCATAAATGATGTCACAACACCGCTTCCACGG
>WQRL01000232.1 GCA_009786775.1 Oscillospiraceae bacterium | reverse complement strand
AGTAAATGTAAATTCGCGGTACCCTGCACTTGCATCGAAGTACCATGTATCAAAATCGTTCCGGACAGTTATGCCTGTATCGAAATCCGAACCGCCTGCGACATTTACAACCACAGCGAGAGCGTTTCTCGGATCAATGGCATCAAACCACAAAGTGCCAATGCCCATCTGGAAGTATTCCACGGGATTGTATGTTATCTTAATAACGCTCACACCCGGGCTGTCCGCCGTTATTCTGAGCTGCTGCCTGCCAGGCGCACCTATGGGAGCAACTGAAATGCTGTCGCCGAATACTTCAAAGATATATTCAGGCTCAATAAAGTAGTTTGCTGTAATTCCTGCCATTGCCTGCCATACTCTGATGGTGTCGAGGTTAAATGTGCCGCCAACAGGAAGGTTGAGCGTGCCGGTGTCTCCTAAATTTGTAACGACGTTTGCATCGTGCCAAGCCTCACCCCGCCCCGGTATCCAATCGTCAAGAGCAATTGGGTTTACAGTTATGGTTGTGCCATGTGACTGCGCAGTGAAAAATACGGCCTGCTTAGCTGTCTGACCCGGGATGAATGCTTCTATATGCAAAGGTGTGTTAAGCGGTATTGCAGCTCTCCAAATCTCCCGGCCTTCTCCTGAGAGCACTGAATCAACACTCATTGGGAATGTTTCAAATTCTGCGAAATGCAAGGTTCCCTTGCGGAACACCCCTACAGTAGCGCCGTATGGTGCATCTATGAAGGTGATGTCATCGCCGTATACCATAAGTGCATTTATAGCAGAGCGGAGAGCTGCAACTGCTCCGTCTAGTTCCTCTTGGGTTGCAGCAGTCTCTGCGTAAGCTGCTTGCGCAGAGGTTAAAACGGCCTGCATAGCCGCCCACGAAGCGGCTGTGAACGCATTTGCTTCAAGAGCCTGCGCTTCGGCAATTATAGCCCTTAGCTCAGTCCTGTCAACACTTACAGCATCTCTTGAAATGACGTTGCTAAAATTATTTCTAAACATATCAACATCATAACCGCCGGCATTGGCATCGGGAACAAATGCAACCGGCCTTGCAATAGCGGAGCCTAGGTTAAATGTGTTGAGGTTGTACAGGGTAGGAGCCGTAGCACTGTAAAAATGCACTTCTCTCAACGTAGCTGCATTATTGAAGAAGCCTTGCGGGATTATCGCGCCTGCGCCGGTTTCGGCAGGAAACAAAGCAGCTTGGGGCCTTGTGTTTGCAAAGGTAAATGTCCCTCCGGAAGTTTGCCCTTCCGCACTAGCGCGCAAAAAGGTGTCGTTAAAATTACCTATCCCGGTAAAGTCGAACAGGCCTTCCGTGAAGGGCTGATTGTCAAAGGCGAGGGTGCTGAGCATCAAATTATCCCGTGCGAAGTTTCCGGAAACTCTAATGCTCGAAGAAAGCCTCAATCTTTCAAGGCTTGCCATATGCTGTATAGCTTGCGTTGGAGCCGCATTTAAGAAATTCCCAAGCAGGGGATTTCCTTGCGCATTCGTTCTTTGGCCAACTATTCCGGGAACACCAGACAGATCCAGTTCCACCAAACCGCTGAGCAGTGCGCGTGCATTTACCCCTGCGCCTGTGCCGCGAAACAGGTCGCGGACGTTGGCGTTGATATAGAAGTCATACACATGCATGTAGCCCGTAATTTGCAGTCTTTCTATAACGGAGTAATCGTAGTACGGCGAAACTTGATTAAATGGGGCGCGGGTTAGCGCCTCCTGAATTGTCGCCCGAAGGCTGGGCCCTGTGCCGTTTTCGTATGCAATATTTACTATGAGCCATCCATTTTCATAGACGGCACTGTTATCAGGCCCCTCTTCAGGCGGCTGTGACGGAATATATACTGTTATCCTGTATTCTGTGAGCTCGAAAGGCGGATCGTTCATGGTAGGCCAAGAGGGGTCTCCGACGCCAACCACAATAACAGTACCGTTAGTTACTGGCACCGCCTGGCTTCTTTGATAAACAACGCCGCCCACGTTAGTGCGGACTTGGAAGTTCTTGTTTGCAGCAGTCGGTGTGACGGTTACTCTATCCGTACCCTCGGGCAGTGTCAGCGTATATTCGAGAGTTGCAGAGTTAAACACGGGGTAGAGCTCTCCTGCGCTAAATGTGAGTTCTCTGAGCGAAGTGTCATTGTTGCTCCAGCTTCCGCCTATGTCTTCACCGAAGGCGATTGTAAACAGAACCCTGATTTCGTCACCGCTTGACACAGTAATCGCTTGGGCGCCTGCGTTTATAAACCAATCATTTAAGGTCATCATCCAGCCGCCCATTGGGTGGACATGCCAGCTCAGGCCATCAATGGTTTCAATGAAATTGGCCGCAGAACCGCTTTCGCTGATTTGGTGCTGCGCAAAAGCTGTGACAACAGCATGCATCATTGTCGAGCCTGCGGGGACATTTACCGGCACGCGGTCAAGCCTTGTCCCCGACCATGCCCCGCCAGGAAACGTGGTGTTCTCCAGCGAAACAAAAACAGTTATGTTCTCACCTGAGTTTTCTGCGGTCTCGGCCTGCTCATACCCTGCAAGTGCAGACATGGGAAGCATGCCTAAAGTCATGACGAGTATAAGCAGCAGTGCCAATATGCGCTTAATGTGTTTTTTTGTCCTCATAAATTTTTCCTTTCTTGTGGGCGGGCTTCGCCCTGAAATAGTTTGCCTCATTGCTGACGCGCAACGTGGTTAAGCGGCCTCTTTTTAAGGAGTTGTGGTTCTCCATAACAAAAAACGAAGCCCGCTGCACAGCTTTTCCCCTAAATCTCGTAGGGATGGCTGTATCAGCGCACTTCGGTTCTTCCGCTTTGGCGCATTTTCAATTTTGTCGTGTTATCTGTATGTAATATCTAAAATCAGAGTTTTATTGACTTTTTTTCCTCAATTTGAACCACGGCAGAGTTTTTTATCACTATGCGGATCTCGCCATATTCCAAGTTACGCATGAGCTGAAATACTTTTATTTCCTGTTCATTGGGCTTTAGAAAATCAGTGAAATCTGAGTCTAACGCGGGTGTGTCTGTATTTGTTTCCTTGCTCAATATTTGCACCTCCTCAGAATTTCTTCATATGCAAAAATAATAGCCGCCATTACCTGCATACAAGTAAAGCGGCTCCTAAAAAGCAACTCACAACCCGGTGTCAGGCAGGTGCGGGACTGGTTCGAAATGTATCTGACTTAACTTCTCCGCTATCCGGGAAGTATCACAGTGACCTACTCGCGGGGCTTTTCACCCCATTCCACTTTTTTCGCAACAAAGCGAATCGAACCAGTTTATTAATCTTTCGAAACTGTATCACAACGCTGATGTATTTGTCAATAAAAAATCTAAAGAAATTTGTGGGCTCTGTTTATAGCCCTATTCCACCAGTCCGTATTTGACTTTAATCCTGTCAAGTTTTTCAAGCATCGGCCCGGATGCAACGGTGAGGAATGTGACGGTGGATACGGCGTGGATTAGGTCCATTGGGATGCCTTGCAGGTAATAGGCCAAGAGCATTTCCCATGTGGGGTTGGGCTGCCACATTAGCAGGGCGGCTGGGTTCATAATGCCGCCGTATATTATGAAGGTCGAAAGGCCGCCGAATACAGCCAGTGCCAAAGGTGTTCTGCGTAAAAGCCCTTTCCGGAACAGTACCCCGGCTAGAAAGCCTATAATCCCGGCGGCAAACATCTGCCAAGGCGTGTGCGGGCCTTGCCCCATGAATACGTTGCTTACAAGAAATGACATCGCGCCGACGAGAAATCCGGTTTCGCCGCCGAAGGCAATTCCGCTGATTATTACTATGGCCACCACAGGGGTAAAGTGCGGCAGCATAAAAAATGCAACGCGCCCCGCCACCGAAATGGCGCACAGCACAGCTATTATTACAATCTCCCGCGCCTGCGGTTTCCTGCCCTCGAACACGAAAGCGAAGGGCAGCATTGTCTGTAGTATGATGAGCATAGCTGTGAAGTAAAACCTGCGGTCATCAAAGAGGCTTATGCCCAGATAGATTGTCAGAGGTATTGTGAGTAGAATTACCACAGTTGCCGCGATTGTGCGTTTGGAGAGTTTCTGTTTTTGCAATATGGCAGGTGGCGG
>WQRL01000231.1 GCA_009786775.1 Oscillospiraceae bacterium | reverse complement strand
TGGAATGTTACACCTTCGCGCAGGGTCAGCCTGAATGTTTGGTAGTCCTCTGTTGACCACTCTGTTGCAAGGCCGGGGAAGAAGTTACCTTCTGTGTCAACATTTAGGAGCCTGTCATAAATCATTACGAAAGCCCAGTTTGTTGAGGCTTGGTTTGCAGCAGGGTTGAAGGGGTCTAAGACTGCGATGTTGTTGTTGTCAACGATAACATCAATTGCTCTTGCGAAATTGGCGGTCTCAGGTGCTTCAGGCACGTCGGGGGGAGGTGGCGGTGCGTCAGTGCCGGGAACTGGCGGGGTTACGGGTGCGGTTGTCGGAGTTCCGGCTTCCGGTGTGGCTGGCGGGGTGCCGGGGGTGGCTGCTGGTGCACATGCTGCAACGAGTGCGACAATCATGACCAGGCCGAGGATCAGGGCGACTAACTTCTTGTTCTTTTTCATTTTTTCTCCTTATAATAAATAATATTTTTTGCACTCATCATAGAAGCGTACAAAGATGATGAATGCTTGGTCCCTTAAATTTTGGGCAGTATTCTGGAGATATAATTGATAAATAACGATTATAGTACCTGACAAATTTATTATAGGATATTAGAAGTTGCAAAATAAGTCAAGTATTATGTGATTATTTACCCAAAAACTTGCTTTGCCAGGACTGCGCCATGCTTATCCATCTCGTCACAAGCCCACTCTTTTACACCGGGATATAGGGGCATCCAGCTTGGGAACATCGGGATAAGATGCTTTGTGGGCACATATTTGTCCATCATTTCGCGGACATGGGCGCGGACAACTTCTTCAGTTACGCCGGGATAGTCAATGCTAGGCATGTCAAGCCCGCCGAAGAGAAGCAGTTCGCCGCCGGTTTCGCTAACTATAGCGGGTATGTCGTTTTGGGGAGTGACACCCTGCCAGACGTCAATGCCAATCTCTACCATGTCTGTGCAGATATCCTGTGCATAACAGTCACAGTGATTTATGTTGATGACCCCGCGGGACTTGATGTAGCCGAAGAAGCGCTCATTTAGAGGCTTGAGGATTTCACGCCAGACGCGCGGTGGCAGGAAGAGCTGGTGTTTGCTGCCCCAGTCATCATGATTTGAAATGGCATCGGGTTTGAAGTTATCTATGGATAACTCAGCGGCCTTTATTTTCCAGTCTGTGTAGGCAGAGAGCAGCTCGTACATGTCATCGGGCTCAAGCAGGTAGTTCTCAAGTGCGTCCTCAAAGCCCATCATGGCATGGGAGAACTCAAACAGGCCGCGGGGGGAATGGGCGATAAGGAGCTTGTTCTCGCGGTCAATTGACGGCTCAAGAGCCTTCGTGGCGGTCCAGTCCAGGTTATCTAGTGAAGGGAACTCAAAGAATTCGCGCCAGCGGGTGATATCTTTTATAACTTTTTTGTCGCCTGCGGTGTCAGGGGTTGCTCCGGGCTGGTCAGCCGGCCAGTCCCATATGACGCCCCATGCGTCAGGCAGGTTAACTTGTCCCTTTGTTGCGCGCCCGTGAACCGTCGCGGTGGCATCTAAGAAGTATGGCAAGCCCGGAGGTGTAGGCTGTGTGTTCAAGCAGGTGAACGGGTCGCCCATCCATTCGGGATTATCATTTCTTACATGCTTTAGAAACTGCTCCTTAGGTGTTATCATTATAATAATCACTCCAATACAATAATATGATAATTTTATAGGCTTATAAAACACGTAAAAATATATCACATTTTTTTCATGGTGCAAGTAGTTTATGCGATTATTAACAAAATGTTATCGAAATAATTGGAGAAGTTAGGCATATTAAACGGCATGATTTGGCGAATTTGCTAAATCATGCCGTTAATTGGTGTTTTGATGCGTTGTTAATTATTTATCTTCTTCGCCGTGTGGTGTGTTGCAGGCGGGGTCTGCACATTCGGGGTCGGTGCAGCCGGGGTCAGTGCAAACTGTATCATCGCAACATTCTGCGCCGCAGGGCTCTTCGGTGGGACATGGGGTTTTGAGCTCTTCCAGTTCAGCTTGTTTTGCAGCGATGCGCTCATAAGCCTCTGTAATTTCTTCACATTGGGTCCTTAGAGCCTCATCGGGATTGTCTTTATGAAGGTTGTAATATTTTGCGCCGATTTCTACATTTAGGCGGCGGATTGTGGCTCTCTCATTTGCAATTCCTGCGTTGAGCTTGGCCTTCTTAGCCAGAATGCGCGACTTGTCCTTTGCCCGGTTCTTCGCCTCAATAGATACGTCTGCGAGTGTGGCGAATGCGCTTTTAGCTTTTGCTTTCAAATCATCATAGTTTGACATTAGTTTATTCCTCCTAAAATTAATTGATTACCCTATTAAGCGGTTTCTTCTGCCGGGGGATTTGTGGCGGCACCAACCTTGCGCAATTTGAAAATAATGAGCAGTGCAACTGCTGCAAGGCAGGAAACCAGTGCCAGCGCTTGAGAAACACGGATGCCGGTTCCAGGGATAAATAAGCTGTCGACCCTAAGGCCTTCTATCATGAATCGGCCGAGGCCGTACCATGCGACATAAAAAAGGAAATACTGTCCGGGGTATTTGGTCTTAAGCTTCTTTGAAAAAATATGCATCATAAGAAGTCCTGCTGCGTTCCAGAGCATTTCATATAGAAATGTGGGATGGAAGTAGCTTGGGACACCAGCCTCGAAAGTTTTGCCGAGGGAGGGGATGTAGGTGCTGTTTTCGAATATGAATCCCATCCTCCAAGGGGCGGCGGTTTCCACGCCGAAGGCCTCCCTGTTAAAGAAATTGCCCCAGCGCCCGACAGCCTGCCCGATAAAAAGGCCGAAGCCAGCAGCATCCAGAAGATTGCCTATCGGGACTTTCTTCATCCTGCTGTAAATGACGTAGACTATGCCGCTCATTATTATGCCGCCGTAGACGGCCAGCCCCCCGTCCCGGATGGAGAGTATGTTTGAGAAGTTGCCGGGGGTGAAGTAATGTTCAAAGTTAAACAGTGCATAATAGAGGCGGGCGCCGATGAGCCCTGCGGGGACTGCCATTATTATTAGGTCTAAGACGTTATCACTGGTGAGCCCTATTACATCGCTGCGCTTTATTAAGTATACTGCGGCGAGGGCAAAGCCTAATGTGATGAAAATGCCGTAAAAAAAGATTCTAAAACCAAAGATCGTGAAGTACGCCGGCGGGTCTAAAATAAAGCCACCGCCGAAAAGGGGAAACGAAATAGCTGCAATGTCCAAGCGGAGCCCTCCTACTCAAGTGGTGTGATGACGGATATTGCCATATTCTCAGGCAATAAACAACTGCGGTAAAATTCGGTGATGTCTTGCTCTGATATCTTATCGAGAAGCTCGGTAATCTCAAAGGGGTCATAGCCTCGGAAATGCCCTTCGGTTATATTGACACATAAGGACTCAAAGGAGTTAAACGCCCTTACAGCGCCGCCAACTGCGGCTTTTTTGATTCTCCTAAAAAGTTCGGGGTCAGGCCCGCTGCCGCGAAGCCTTGTAATTTCTTTAAGTACCTCGTCATACACCAGCTTAGGATCTCTGGCCTCACCGCCGAACATGAAGTAGGCAGCCGAGGCGGCGCAGTCAAATGAGGCGGAAAAATCGCTGTTTACAAGCCCTTCTTCGTAGAGTCTCAAATAGAGGGGGGATGAGTGGCCTGCCAGAACATCCAGGGCGATAGAACTTACCAGGAACATCCTGAGCGTTTCAGGGCCGTGCGGCGCGGGTTTTACTTTGCACCCCGCCAAAAATATCGGAAGGCTGACCTCCATGTCTTTATAAAAGCCTGTGGCATTCGGCTGTGGCTTCTCAGGCTCACCATAATCCCTATCTGGAACGGGGCCGGCCTCTTTGGGGAGTATCTTGCGTGCCGCGCTGACAACTTCATCGGGATTTACATCCCCCACGACGCAAAGAGCCATGTTGGAGGGATTGTAGAAAACTTTGTGGCAGTCATAAAGGGTGCCGGCAGTTATCTCGGAGATGCTCTCCACAGTGCCTGCAACGGAATCCCTCATGGGGTTGTGGGAAAACAAGGACTTCATAAGACCGTAGTAAAGGCAGTAATCCGGGTCATCTTCGACCATGCGGATCTCCTGAGCT
>WQRL01000230.1 GCA_009786775.1 Oscillospiraceae bacterium | reverse complement strand
GTCCCTATTCCCTCTTAACTAAACATACCACAGCGCCGCTGCTTTATCAAGTGTTGTGGTGCTTTTTCCGCCTCTCCGCCATTGCCTCAAATTCAAGCTCCCTATGGCGCAAAACCTCTTGTTCACTGACCCCCAGCATACTTACAGCAGAGCTTAGGAGTTTTTCCGCAAGAAGAGCCTTTATCTTCGTCCCTTGAGGGTCATATGTGAGGGTGTATGCTATGAGCCGGCCTATATCCTGCTCCTTAGGCCCGAAAATCCGCTCCTCAAAATCAATCCCACGGCACAGCCCCCCCTCAATGAGGAAGTTTCTGCCGTTTACATCACCTCTGATTTCACCTGTGAGATCTGTATTTACAGCGAGGTAATACTCCCGCAGCCACTTGATTATCCCAGTTGCCGCCGCCTCAATTTCACATGGGTCGTACTTGTCCAGCGATTCCAAACGGTCAATAAAATCCGGCAAAACTTCGCCGGTGAAATATTCCATTTTCAAAACGGCTTTTTGGCACTCGAAAACAAGCGGTACATCCAGCCCATTTTCCCTTAACCTATTAAGCTGTGCAGCTTCAAAGTTTGCAGCTTCTTCTGATACAAAATGTTTTTCTACAACCCCATCTGTTAAATAGACCTTGTTGCGCCTAGAAACGAATTTCAATCTCACCCTCCGGTATATATCCATCCAACGCACCCACAACTCCGAGTACAGTGTTTTTCAGGATAGTTTGTACAAACGGCACCATATCTATGCGCCGTCCATTTATTAAAAGCTCAATGCCTTTATCCGCAACACATTCAACACGCCTGCGCTCTCCCCTTAAAACAGCGCCGGCAAACTCCTCGCACGTCATGCCGCATGCGGTGCAGCACTGCGGCGGAAAACTTGGCAGCCGCTCATATACACGCAGCTCAATTAAGTCTACGAGTTTCTTTATCTCCGTAGTGGCATCAATCGCAGGGACACCTTTGTATTGCTCAATTTCCGCAGAAATACGCCCGGACACACAAAATGTCATGCCGGTAAATTTCATGCTTAGGTCCTCTTCGGCATGAGCGGTGACTATCGTCGGGATACATATGTCGGATACGCCCTCCATAACTACCCAATCGTAATCTTTTTCATAAAATTCCAAAATTTTGTGAGCCGGCAGCTTCTCCTGAAAGAGTATATCTGTTTCGCTGTTGCCCCTGGCAGTGACCAGGCGCGCCCCCACAGAGCGGTGTCTGTTGGTATTGCTGCGCGGATTTGGGTCAATGGCAAAAGACTCATTGTGAATTTCTTTTACAGAACCCACCTTGTAGCCCCTGGCCGTCAGCTCTCTTATTATATTCTCTATCGTGGTGGTCTTGCCGCTTTTCGTGATGCCGCATATACTCAGTACTTTCAAAATATTCTCACTCCTATGATTAGTATGGCTCCCATGGCCGCCGTGTATGCTGCAATGGCACCCAGCACAGCGTAGTCGCGCCTGTTAAATGAGAGCTCGAAAAAACTTGTGCGCACCCGCTGCGCCCTAAAGGCTCTCATCTCCATGCTCATCGCAAGCTCCTTTGCATTTTGCATACTTGAAACCACTACCGGCAAAATAAGGTAAGTATAAAGGGCAAGTTTCTTTCTCAGCTTTAGTTCCTCTATTACAATGCCACGCAGTTGGAGCGCTGTCAAGCTATCTTTTAATTCTTGGGCAAGTTGGGGTACAAACCGCACTCCGACGGATATCATATATGCCACCTCATAAGGCATTTTTATTTGAACCATGCCCTGTATCAGCACGCGCACAGTAAAGCATGTGAACATGGCCCCGCTCATAATAAACAAAGCAAGGCGCAAGAGCACCAGCACTCCGATTTGTATGCCCCCCAGCGTGATTATGGGAAGCCCTGCTATCTCCAGCAAAATCAGGCCGGACGGCATGAATATGCTGCGCAGGATTGAAACAAGTATCAGAGCCTGCCACAGCCTCTTGAGCCTTCTAAACATCATCCGGAAGTCCACATTTATAGCCAGCGCAAAAATAAACCCTATTAGCACCTGAATTGCCATCAGCACCAAGGACTCGCGGATTATGACCGCGAAGCTGGACAAAATCAAAGTCAGCGCAAACACAACGCGGGGGTCCGGCAAGCTACGAGTCACTAAAGCCACCCCCGTCCATATACCTGATTTCTGCGTCCAGCGAACTAGAGAAATCCCTGTCGTGGCTTATGAGCAAAATAGCCACACCCCGCCCAAGCAGGGAGTGCAGCGTATCTGAGAGAATCCCACGCCTGCGTTTGTCAAGGCCCGTGGTAGGCTCGTCCAGCACAAAAAAACGCGGCTCCATAACCATTGCCGCAGCGATAGCCAGCCTCTGCTTTTCACCGCGGCTGAGTGTATACGAGGTGTTCTCCGCTATGTTTTCAAGTTCAAACATACGCAGATACTCCCAAGCCCGCTCATGTGCTTCTTCCTTTGAAACTCCCCGCAGCTCCAGGGGAAAGGCTATCTCTTCGACGGGGGTCGGCGCAAAAATTTGCCTTGCAGGCTCTTGAAACAAATATCCCACCTGCTTGCCAATCTCTCCGAGTTTAAGTCCCGCGATGTCCTTCCCATCATAGAGAACACACCCGGAATCCGGCCGCAGAAGTCCTGCGGCCAGTTTTCCAAGTGTTGTTTTTCCGCTTCCATTCTCCCCCATTATGGCGGTACACTTCCCCGGAGAGAAGTACTCCACCCTCAGAGTAAAGTTTTGGCGCTTTTCATTTGTGGGATATGTGAAGCAAATATTTTTTAGTTCTAATTTGAACATTTCCGCCATTACAGCAGAGTTATTACATGTAGCTGACCCATCCAGCGGTTTGAGGCAAAGCCCACCAGGACACTTCTAAACGGGTAATCCCTCTCTCTGAGCGGTTCGCCGTTTTCCAGTACCGCTACAAATCCATTGCCCTCAGTGAAGGCTTCTTCGGCTGTCCACTCGTGAGTGAGCCCGTCCATTGTAACAAATCTTAGGCCGTTTGCATCTGAGTGGTCTATCTCAAAGTATGCCAGAATGTCGAGGATGGCCACACCTGTGAAGTACCTGCCGCCTCCTGAATCAAAGTCAACAAGGCCCAGTTCTTCCAGAAGTTCCATGGATGCCACATAAGTCTGGCCGCCTGCCTCTATGGCAAATTCATACATACCAAGTTCCGGTGTTTCGCCTGTTTCCAGCGGAGCTGCTATAGTAATCTCGGCGATATTTCTAATAAAGCGCATGGGCACTGTGTCCTGTGCAACTACAAGCATGAAAGGAGTCTGTGCATAACTTGTGACAGGCTCTCCGTCTTCAAGCCAGGCGATGAATGCATTTGTTTCATCCAGAGTTTCCTCAATTGTCAAAAATACGTTAAAGCCATCCGGAGCTCTTAAGTTCAGTGACTCCGCACCACGGTAGTTTGCGCCTGAAAGCCTGAGGACGTCCACTAAAGGCACGCCTGTAAAGTTGCGCTCAGTGCCTCTTATTGTGGCTGTAATTGCCACATTTTCAATGTCCATTATATCTTCCGCCGACACAGTCCTTCTCGCTCTGTCAACACCTGTCACCACGATTGGCGCAGCCTGCACATCCGGAGCATCGCCCAAAACTACAGTAATGTCTACTATGTTGCTCAGCCACTGCTGCGGAATTGTGTGATGTGTGCGCACAAGGCGGAAGGGGCCGCTGCCGCCATCTGCCCAAGGGGTAAGTTCCACACCGCCTTCAGCCACCGCCAGAATGTCTGAATCAAGGTTTAGAGGGTCTTCATCAGGGAATGTGGAAGTGTTGCCGTTAGCGGCTGTCAAAGTGATGCTTTCCACAGCCTCGGGGTTAATGCCCAGGCTATCGAGCACATCAGCGATTTTCACCCCTGTAAATACCCGCTCATTGCCTCTGTCCACTGCTGTAAACTCTTCAAATCCCAAATATTCAAGTTCGCCCATCTCCACAGTGTAGACAGTTTCGCCCAGAGTTACTGTAAAGCTATTCAAATCCGGGTCGGTATCTTCAGGCTCTGCGCCGACGGTTATGATATTTTGAGCTCCATCCCAGCCTACTTCGAGGTCGAGTGCATTTGCAACTGCCCGCAGCGGCAGGAAAAT
>WQRL01000229.1 GCA_009786775.1 Oscillospiraceae bacterium | reverse complement strand
CCCGCCGCATGAGCGACCAGACAATAAGCGCCACCATAACCACAGAAAATAGAGCCACACCGATTGAGATGTTGCGGAGAGTAACTTGCATTTCAAGCATCACCGCCCCTTGCTCTGGATCTTCGTCACGGACATAAACCGCTCCTATTGTAGTGCCCCGGCTGACAACAGGGGTAATTACGCTCACAGCGAACGAACCTTCGTCAAACTGGTGCAAAATAACATACCACCCATCCATGGCTCTGCGGAAATAGCCGTATGCAGGAAAGTCCTCATGCTGTGCCCTGTTCGTGGAATCATAAACTATAGCACCGTTTGAGTCAGTAACTACAATATTTGTTACACCTGCCACGTCTAGCTGCGACATAACAGCAGACACCCTATCTAGTTCATAGACCGAAAAACTGTCAAAAGCCTCTTCCAGATGGGAGGCTATAAATTGTGCCTGCACCTGTATAAAAAGCTGCTTCGACGAAAAAATCATATCCCTCGACACCCACAAGAAATAAGTGTTCATCAAGGCGAGAACAATTGCAATTACCAAAAAGAATGTCAGTGCGAACTTCGTGCGGATTCTGCTAAAAAAACGCAGCTTCCTTATTTCGCCGCTTGCATCAACCCTTGATATAGTAGCCCACTCCCCACTTCGTCATGATGTACTCAGGCTCTGCGGGATTCTCTTCCAGCTTTTCACGCAGGCGCCGGATATGCACATCTACAGTTCTTATGTCACCTTGGTATTCATAGCCCCAGACAATGTTTAGAAGAGTTTCCCTGCTATAAACACGCCCGGGGTTCTTTGCGAGCAGCTCAAACACATCAAACTCCTTGACAGTGAGCTCAACAAGCTGGTCACTCTTTTTTGCGACCCTCTTCTCTGTGTCAATCATAATATGCCCGACATTCATCACAGCTCCGGCCACATTGCTGACAAGAGCAGAACGCCTTAGAAGTGCCCGCACCCTGGCTTTGAGCTCCAGGATATTAAAGGGCTTTGTAATGTAGTCATCGGCGCCGTATTCAAAGCCGATTACCTTGTCCATATCTTCACTGCGCGCTGTGAGCATTATTATGGGAACCGTGGAGAACTCACGGATTCTCATACATGCACCAAGGCCGTCCAGTTCAGGCATCATTACATCAAGAATGATAAGGTCATACCCCCCGTTGCGTGCAAGCTCTACCGCTTCTAGGCCGTCATATGCAGCATCCACGTGGTAGCCTTCGTTTTCGAGGTTAAACTTAATTCCTTTAACTAAGAGCTTCTCGTCATCTACGACCAAAATTTTCATAACAATCCCCCGTCTCTTTTTTTGCAGTAAAAATTACTGCCCTATTGTTACCTTGTCCATTATGGCTTCAAACCGCTTCTCTCCAATGCCCGAAACATTGCGTAGCTCCTCTATGCGCCTAAAAGGCCCATGGGCATTTCTGTAGTCTAAAATCCTTAGTGAGAGTGCCTCCCCGATTCCAGGTAGATCCATAAGTTCTGACTGGGATGCCGTGTTGATATTGATGCGCCCTAGTGCATCGAAGGCAGCCTGCGGCACAGGCTCTGGCACAATAATCTGCTCTGCCTGGGGCAGTTGCGGCGGCTGTGGCTGCGGCAATTGAGGCGCGGCCTCCGTGGCAATAGGGCTTTGATGCGCAGCTTCTGATTTAGGAGCTGCGGCAGCCCCTACCTGTAGTACAGGCTCAACCTGGCCATCCCTCTGAGCCTCCACCGCAGGTGAAATGCTCACTACCCCTCTGCTCCGCCCTGTCAAATATCCCCCCACAAAGCAGACAAAGGCGAGCGTCAAGGCAATTATGGCAAGCTCTAACCTTCTTAATCTCATACCAGCCCCGCTTTCTCTTTTCATCACAAGAAGTGTGAAAAGTTGGAATTTGGGGCAGCAAAGGACAAAAATCTTCTACATTTAGTGATGAAAGTCCTTTTTTCCCTTTTGATTATACCACATCTGCATCGTAAAAGCTATATAAAAAAAGTGTTGTTGGAGTTGCTGCCCCTATGGTATAATGAATGCTGCGCATTCATCATACAGATTCAAATGCATATATCATTTCGGCGCAAGCGCCTATGATATAATGAATGCTGCCCATTCATCACACAGATTCAAATGCATATATCCTTTCGGCGCAAGCGCCTATGATATAATGAATGCTGCCCATTCATCACACAGATTCAAATGCATATATCCTTTCGGCGCAAGCGCCTATGATTCTTTTTTGATACATGCGCAAATTATCCTTGCACTAAACTTATAATATGTTCCGGAGATTCACCATGATAAAGAGAATTGCTATACTCCTTATATTAATCCCGGCCACCCTATTGTTTTCATACCAGCCTGCCATTGCTTCCTCCCAGTTTCTAGGTATAGTCGCACAGGGGGCAATACTTGCAGAGCCCGATTCAGGCAAAATCCTGTTCGGCCACAATATCAATACCCAGCACCCAGCAGATGGGCTAGCCCGGGTTATGACACTTCTGCTGGTTGTGGAGGCTGTTGAAAACGGCGAAGCTGATGTGGAGGAAATGATCGAAATGACGGCCTCTGCGTGGGAAGGGCTGTCTGCTGCAAACACCACCCTCAACATTAGGGAGGGAGAGGTTATGCCTCTGATTGACTTGATGTACGCCGCCTTTGTCAGCGGTGCTGCTGAGGCATGCAATAGAATCGCTGAGCATATAGCCGGCAGCGTGGATACTTTCGTTGCGAGAATGAATGCCATGGCGCGTCAGCTCGGTGCTGAGAACACCAACTTTGTCAACACCCACGGCCAGCACAGCCCCGCCCAAGTCACCACCGCTCACGACCAGTTTATAATCTATTCTGAGGCGATTGGAAGTGAGCTGTTTCTTGAGATTTCAGGTGTGTTCCGCCACACTTTGGAACCCACCAACACATCTGATGAGCGCAGGCTCCTGGGCTCAAACTCACTTGTAAACACAGGCCCTTATTTCTCAAGGGGCAACAAGTCAGGGATTGGCAGCATAACCTTTGAAGGCGGCCATTCTTATGTGGGTGCTTCTGAAATTGACGGTCTGACATTAATCGCCGTCGTCCTCGGCTCAAACGAAGTAATGCGCCCTGACGGCTCTGTTGACCTGCGCAACCTCTCAGAGGCCGGCAGGCTCTTTGACTGGGGCTATTCTCAGTTTGACTGGTTTACTATTTTGTCCCCGAGCCAGCTAGTCGCCAGGGCACGCATAGAGCATGGAGCAGGTATAGATTATGTAATTTTGCGTCCCGACTCTGAAGTTAGGCTGCTGCTTGACAGGGATACCGATTTTGACGAGTTTGTAAGAACCATAACAATTTTTTCAGAAGAAAACGACGAGCCCCTCATCGCACCTGTTGAGGCGGGTGAGGTGCTAGGAGAAATTACGATTGTGCGCGACGGTGTGGAATTTGGCCCGATAGCCCTCGTCGCCAACACCAATGTGGATCTCGATAATTTTGAGTTTATGCGCCGCCAATTTGTAGACATAGCCTCCAGTGACACTGTGCGCTATGTACTGTGGGGACTTGCAGGCCTTATTGTCATTTATTTAATTCTTGTCATCAGGTACAACGCCAGGAGAAGAAGAAGGCTCAGCCGCATTGCCCAAGCTAAGAGGCAGCTTGCCGAGGAACGCAGGCATGCCCTTGAGGTTGAAGAAGAGGAAAGGGCTGCATACTATGGTGTAAGGCAGACAAGGCCTGGCCATGCTGCATATCAAGGCACAGGCTTAAACAACACCTACCCAGGCTCAGGCTCAAGACAGCTCAGCCGCGGCTCTTCGTCAAACAGGCAGCCACCACGCCCGCCTGCCCCGCAAGGCCGTAACGGCAATGGCCATGATAACGGCAACAAAAGACACTAAACCTACCGCTGCACATACTGCTATGTTACAATAACCGGGGATTTCTTCCACTCGCTGCCGCCTGTGCGCATCTGCGCATTTTGAAACCCCAGCGTGTAAAAGTCAGTGGCTGCAACCTCTTTATTAAACAACTCAACCGCGCGTCCGTCTAGCTTTTGCACGGACGCCGGTTTTGTTATAATCGGAAGTTTGGCAGCCTCGCGCGCCCTTCCAAGAAGTTCCATCCCTGTTTCATTCATAGCAAGCACCCTTATGTAGGGCGGCGGCGCGGCTG
>WQRL01000228.1 GCA_009786775.1 Oscillospiraceae bacterium | reverse complement strand
TCAATGCCTTGGAAAAACAGGTTCCGGATTTAATACTTTTAGATGTTGAAATGCCTGGAATGGACGGCTATGAAGTTCTGGCAAGGCTCAAGGCAAACAAGGCCACCGAGCACATCCCTGTAATATTTTTAACCGCCCTCAGCAGCGATGATACGGAACTAAAGGGACTTTCAAAGGGTGCGGTAGATTACATAACCAAGCCGTTTTCGCCTCCCCTGCTGCTCAAGCGCATTGAGCTCCATTTACAGCTCGTAGACTACCGAAGCAATTTAGAGCAACTGGTGGAGCAAAAAACCGATGAAGTCGTGGCTCTAAAAAATGCCGTTTTGAGAACAACTGCCGAACTGGTTGAGCACAGGGATTCCACTACAGGCGACCATATAGACAGGACTCAAAGCTACATAAAGATCCTGCTCGATGCTTCAAAAAAATACGATATTTATAAAGAGGATCTGGCCTCCCTTGATGAAAATCTTGTGCTGCAATCATCGCAACTACACGATGTGGGCAAAATTTCCATCAAGGACTCTATACTTCTCAAAACAGGAACGCTCACCGCTGAAGAGTTTGAAGAAATGAAAAGCCACACTACATTTGGCGAGAGCATTATCTTAAACATCAAGGAAAGTACTGCGGGAGTAAGCGACTTTCTTGATTATGCTATGGTTTTCGCAGTGTCACATCACGAGAAATGGGACGGCAGCGGCTACCCAAAAGGACTCGCTGGAGAGGATATCCCGCTTTTAGGGCGGATTATGGCCATAGCTGATGTTTATGATGCCTTGGTCACCGACCGCCCATACAAAAAAGCCTATCCCCACGATGTGGCAACAAGCACTATAAGAGATGGCAGCGGCTCACATTTTGACCCCGCCCTTGTGGAGCTGTTTTTGAAGGTAAGCACCGAATTTGAAAAAATCTCAGCAAGCATATGCGCAAGCGGCTAATAGCCGCTTCTTTGCTCTACATCTTCGATGGCTGTGTGACTGAGCTAAACCAGCCACCGAACTTGGGGTGTATGCCTCCTGTCCGGCTACCCGGTGACAAACAACCACGGCACATAGGCACATACAGCTATAATCACTGAATTAAATGATTAATGACAAATCCTCATATTCGTGGTATAATTTGATTAAATTGGCGAGGCAGCAATTTGAGATATGCCGCACATAATACACCGGTTGAGCAAAGCCGTAGGTAGTCAACAATTTATGGTAAGTGACAGCTAAGTGGACAAAATTAAAAATTATAAAGGAGAACAATCATGATTGGGAGTTTAATAGTGAGCACAAAAGTGCTATTTTTCGTAGGGGGAGCCGCAGCAGCCATTGTAGGCTCTAAAATCGCAAAGAGCGAAAAAACCCGCAAGTTTTGCGTAAAAACACTTGCAAAAGGCATGATGCTTCAAGATTCTGCCAAGGAGTGCTTCCAGAATATTAAGGAAGAAGCCACCGATATATACGAAGATGCGAAGAAGCAGGCTGCAGAAGAAACTGAGTAGAGAAGAAGCTGATTAGAAATGAAATACAAGATCATCTATGATGAGCCGGGTAGACTCCGGGTCAGAATGGGTAAATACGCATTCACAAATGAGCAGGGATATGGAATTGAGGCGCACATTACGGCGCACGAGGCATCACTTCAGGTGGAGGCCACTGCTGTAAACGGCGGACTCTTAGTAAATTACAAACCAGGGCACCGTGAGGACATTATTGCGCTGATTGAAGGCCTAAGCAGAGATAATCTGCCGGTTTCAAAGGCGCAAAGCGTCAATTACAAACGAGAATTAGATGACTCGTTCGCCCGCGCTCTCGCTTACAGAGTATGCAGGCATTATCTCAAGAAGCTGCTGCCTATGCCGGTTAGAATTTTTCTTACTCTGCTTGATGCGACACGTTTCTGGAAACAGGGCATCGTAGCGCTTACAGAAAGAAAGTTAAATGTCGATGTGCTTGATGCCTCAGCTATACTGGTAACCATTGCACAAGGGCACTACGCCGCAGCATCGTCCATAATGACGCTTCTGCGCATATCTGAGCTTCTGGAGGACTATACAAAGAAGAAAGCCCGCCAGACACTGACTCAGAGCCTTGCGCTCAACATTGACTGTGTTTGGGTTGTGCAAGACGGAACATCGGTTTACGTGCCTGTTTCTCAAGTTAAAGTGGGTGACACTGCGGTGGTCTATTCGGGCACCATCATCCCTTTGGATGGGGAAGTTTTGAGCGGAGAAGCTCTGGTAAATGAGTCATCCATGACAGGTGAGCCGCATGGTGTCAGGCGCGGTGCCGGGGACAGTGTGTTTGCAGGCACAGTTGTGGAAGAAGGAAATATTGAGTTTAGAGTTAGGACTCTTGCAGAAAATAGCCGGATTTCTAACATTGTTTCACTCATTGACAATTCTGAGAACCTTAAAGCGAGCATCCAGGGCAAGGCAGAGAATCTGGCTGACAAGATTGTCCCGTTTAGCTTCATTGCCTCGGCAATAACGCTGCTTCTAACGCGCAGCATTACAAGAGCCACGACAGTTCTGACAGTTGATTACTCGTGCGCCATTAAACTCACCACGCCTATCAGCATCATTTCGGCAATGCAGACCGCCGCAAATCAGCACATATTAATCAAAGGCGGCAAATTCCTTGAAGCCTTTGCAAACGCAGATACAATTGTATTCGACAAGACAGGCACTTTAACCAATGCCTGTCCCAATGTTGCTAAAGTAATTCCTTTCGGAAGGCGCAAGAGGGAGACTGTGCTGAAAATGGCAGCTTGCTTAGAAGAGCACTTCCCGCACAGCGTGGCAAAAGCGGTTGTCCGCCAAGCAGAAATTGAGAAACTTGGGCACCGCGAGGAGCATGCAGAGCCTGAATATATTGTGGCTCACGGTATCTCCTCAAAAGTCAAAGACAAACGTGTGTTAATAGGAAGCTGGCACTTCATCACCGAAGATGAAGGAGTCACGGTCACCGATGAGCAGATGGCTGTCATAAAATCTGAGGGTGAAGGATATTCGTCTATTTACCTTGCTGTAGACGGCAAACTCGCCGGAATGCTCTGTATTGACGATCCCGTCAGATCAGAAGCGCGTGAGGTTT
Source organism: Oscillospiraceae bacterium (assembly GCA_009786775.1). GTDB lineage: Bacteria > Bacillota > Clostridia > Oscillospirales > Oscillospiraceae > WRMH01. The sequence goes on along the minus strand of WQRL01000228.1, from coordinate 1,054 downwards.
TGGATAAACTTAGGAGCAGTGGCATAGAGCATATAATAATGCTTACAGGCGACAGCGCGCCCGCAGCTAAAATAGCCTGTGCAAAGCTCGGAATCACGGAGTACTACGCAGGTGTACTTCCGGAAGGAAAAGCGGATATAATCCGAGCACTAAAGGATGAGGGACGTACTGTAATAATGGTCGGTGATGGCATTAACGATTCACCGGCACTAGCTCAGGCCGATGTTTCTGTCGCTATGATGGATGGTTCCGATATCGCAAAAGAGGTCGCCGACATCTCTCTTATGGCAGAAAATCTCGATGGGCTTGTGACTTTAAGGAATTTGTCACAAAATGTGTTTGCGCAAATAAACAGCAATTTTAGCGCCATCGTGGCATTTAACACCGCGCTTCTGCTGCTCGGTGCCGGCGGATTGATTCAGCCCACCACCTCCGCAGCCCTACACAACACATCAACCATGCTTCTATGCGGATTGAGCATGAGAAACAAAATGTAAATAATCAAGATTTAGAAAATTTTCAAAGCAAGTTTCGCGCAGCATACTCCACATCCTCAATTGCTGCGCGAAACTGGGTTTCATACAGCTTCCTATAAATCCCGTTTTGCTCAAGCAAGGAAGCATGTGTCCCCTTTTCGGTGAGCTTGCCGCCTGAGATAACCAGTATTTCATCACAGGCCATTATGGTGCTCAGCCTATGGGCAATCACCAGGCTGGTTTTTCCGCGCAAAAGCGGCTCAATTGCGCCTTGAATCAAATTTTCTGAAATCGAGTCAAGCGCACTTGTGGCTTCATCAAGAATAATTAACCCTGGGTCTTTGAGAATAACCCTGGCGATGGATAGCCGTTGCCTCTCCCCGCCTGAAAGTTTTATACCCCGGTTGCCAACTTCCGTGTCGTAGCCATTTGGTAAGGACATAATGAAATCATGGATGTTGGCTTTTTTGCATGCGTCCATAAGCTCCGGGTGTGTGGCATCCGGAACTGCATAGAGCAGGTTATTTCGTATAGTGCCGTTAAACATATACGTATCCTGAGAAACGATACCAATATTT
>WQRL01000227.1 GCA_009786775.1 Oscillospiraceae bacterium | reverse complement strand
TACGCCTGCGTACTGGCAAAAGAGAGCGGCGCAGGGCAGGTCATAGTAATAGGGGCTCCAGAAAGCCGGCTGGAACTTGCAAAGCGCTGGGGTGCAGACCATGTTATAAATCTCGACGAAGTTTCTAGCCCAGATGCCCGCAAAGAAATAATATATGGCCTTACTAATGGCAAGGGGCCGGAGCTTGTAATTGAATGTTCAGGGTATTCACCGGCATTTTCTGAAGGCTGTAGCATAGTGCAAAAAGGTGGCCGTTATCTAATTTTAGGCCTTACATCCCTAAACGAAATACCCTTTAGCCCAGCCATTATCCTCCATAAAAACATAAAGATAATCGGCAGCGGGGGAGCACTCATAAGCCATTTCTACAAAGCACTAAACTTCATCGAATCAAGACGCAACAAATACCCCTTTGGGGAGATAGTCAGCTGCAAGTATTCCCTGGAAGATATAAACAAGGCGCTGGAGGGAATGCAAAAAGGTACAGAAATTAAGCCTGTTATAGACAACAGGGACAGATAATAGGAGGATAAAAATTTGAATCAGATAAGTGTATGTCTTTCAACCCGTAACCCCATTCTCTTCGGCTCAGGAACTTCTGCCCGTACAGGCGAGGAACTGGGGCGCATGGGTGTCACCAAGGCGCTGGTGGTCTGCGATAAGGGCGTCAAGGATGCCGGAATTGTGGAAAAAATTCTAAAGAGCCTACAAGGCGCAGGTATTGAATATGTAATCTACGACGGTGTTCAGCCTGATCCACCTGACTGGTCATGTGAAGAAGCCGCGGAGCTGGGCCGCAAGGAGGGGGTAAACGGCGTGGTTGCAGTTGGGGGCGGCAGCTCCTTGGATACAGGCAAGGCAGCGAGGGTTTTGCTCACAAACCCGTCGCCTATTTCAAATTATTACCTGGCTCATGAGGCGGTTTTCCCTGATGAAGCCACCATGTATCCCATAATTGTCATTCCTACGACTGCGGGAACAGGCAGTGAGGCCACCCCCGGCGGTGTAATAACAGACACCACCACAAAACAAAAGCATAATGTGCCATGTGCTTCAAATCTTGGCATAGTCGATCCTGAGCTAACCTTGGGCCTGCCGTTGGGCGTTACATCTGTAACAGCCGCCGACGCGCTCTGTCAGGCTGTCGAAGCGTACACCTCAAACAAGCCCAACGAAATCTCAGATATTATGTGCGAGAGGGCGATTGAGCTTATAGGAAATTGCCTGCCTAAAGTTTTTGAAAATCCAAATGAACTTGAAGCCAGAAAGGGTGTGCATTTAGCAGCGACTCTCTCAGGGCTCGGGCTGATGGGTCCATTTTGTCATATCCCCCATGAAATAGGGCTTATAATAGGGACTCTCTTTGATATTCCCCACGGCTCTGCCTGTGGAGCAACCCTTCCAGAGGCTCTTGAGTTTATCGCCCCTGCCCTCCCAGAAAAAGTTGCACACATTACAAAACTGCTCAGCGGGGAAGATGTATATGGCAAGAGCCATGGTGAAATAGGCCGGGCGGCCTATGATTCGGTCTGTAAACTCTATGAGAAAATCAGTTTCCCAAAGCTCTCGGAGTATGTAACCCGCGAGGAGCTTCTGGCTGCTGTACCGCAGATTATGGATCCCTATCCATTTGTCCACTGCCCTCGAGAACTAACCGCTAAAGATGTAACAGCAATTTTGGAAAAGGCTTACGACAGGTAGTAGGGGATAGTAACCCCTCTTCGCCGCTATTAATATCACAAAATAAAATATATATTTTAAGGAGAAATATTATGCCGCTAAATAATTTCCCACATGTGTATCAGCCCATTGAAGTAGGCAATATGAGACTTAAAAACCGCATTCAGTATTCTCCGATTGTTTCAAACCACGCAGGCCTAAGGTCAGGCAGCGTTACCCGCGAGCTTTTTGACTTTGTGAGCACGCAGGGAAAAACAGGAGCCTCCCTTGTAACGATTGGCTCCACTCCTGTGAATTTCAAGGAAGGCCGTGACTTTTTCGGATGCCTGTCGGCAACCTGTGATGACGATGTTCAAGGGCTGACAATGCTTGCAAACGAACTCCACAGATATGACTGCAAGCTCTCAGCAGAACTAATCCATGCAGGCCAGTGGGCAGCATTTACGCTGCCTCCCGGAGAGCAGGCATGGGTTCCGTCAGTTGTGGCCCCCTATCATGACCCCAAGCGTTTCCGCGAGATTACGAGGGCGCAGATGCTGACTGTAATTGATGATTTTGTCGCGGCGTTAAACCGCTGCGTAAAATCTCATTTTGATATGGCAATGATACATTATGCCCACGGTAACCTGATGTCGGGTTTTCTTTCAACGCTTTGGAACCAAAGAGGCGATGCGTACGGCGGCTCGGAGCAAAACCGCTGGAAGTTCCCCCTTGAACTCCTTGAGGCTGCCTATAGTACGGTAAAAGGCAAAATTCCTCTTGAAATGCGCATTGTCGGCGACGAGAGAATGCCAGGGGGCACTAAAATTGATGAACGTATACGCTTCCTCAAAGAGGCGCAGAAGTACATTGACATGATAGTTGTTTCCACGGGCAACCTGGAATATGGTGAGGCATTTAGCTATAACATGCCAAACTACTATATCCCTCCGGGAGTCAATGTAGGGCACGCGGCAGCTTTTAAGGAAGCCTGTCCCGAACTGGTTGTTTCCGTTGTCGGAGGCATCTCAACATTAGAGCATGCCGAGGAAATAATTAAATCCGGCAAGGCGGATATTGTGGCGATGGCCAAGGCTCTCATGGCGGATACAGAATTTGTAAACAAAGGTGCCAGAGGCCTAGAAAAAGAGATTGTCCCCTGTTTGCGCTGCCTTTATTGCCTTAGAAGAAACAATAACGACCTACACATAGCGGGCTGCGCAGTAAACCCCACGATGGGCTGGGAATACAGGGCCACAAAACCCACACCACCTCTTAAAAAGAAGAAGTTTATGATAATCGGAGCAGGCCCTGCGGGCATGGCGGCTACCAACTATCTCACACAGCGAGGGCACGAAGTTGTGCTTTATGAAAAGGATGACAAGCTGGGAGGACGCCTGGAAGAGTCGTCTGCCCTGAGCTTCAAAGAGGGCTTTCGCGCGTACAAAGAGTTTCAAATCAACAAAACAATTAATAGCGGAGCCAAGATTATTCTGGGCAAGAAGGTGGACGCACAAACAATCAAGACAGAGGCTCCCGATGCTTTGATTATTGCAGTAGGGGCAAAGCCGCTGCTACCGCCGATAAAAGGTATCAGCGGGCCTAACGTAAAGGATGTGGCCGAAGTAGACAAAAAGACAGCAGAAACCGGCCATAGAGTCGTGGTCTGCGGTGCAGGCCTCTCAGGTTCCGAATGCGCTCTGGGACTTGCCATGGAAGGTAAGGATGTCACTTTAGTTGACAAAATACCTGAGGATATGTTCTACAATGACCTCACATTCTTCAACAAACCGACTCTAAAGAGGCTTCTAAGCGATAATAATGTCAAACTTGCCGGCAGTTCAACCGTTATTGAGTTTGCCGAAGACGGGGTTATTATTGAGAAAGAAGATGGCAGCACTGAAAAACTTCTGTGCGATACAGCCGTGGCCGCATTTGGGCTTGAAACTGATAAAGATTTACTTGATGAACTAAATGAGGTTGTTCCGGAATCATATATAATAGGCGACGCATTCAAGGTCGGGATGGTGGGCGATGCGATAGGCCAGGCCTATTGGGTCACAGCTGACATATAATACCTGAAAATCGCGTTTTTTTGGTGACAGGACACCAATGCTGTCCATTTTTGCGAAAATTGGTGTCCTAAGGCCCAAAAGCCTTGCAAATTCAGCATGTTAGCACTTTTTACAGGACGGGTATGAAGGAATCATATAAAATGCTTATGGAGCGATGATTGTTTCAGTACGAAAATAGTCCAAAAGTGCTAATTTTTTATTGACTTTCACCATAATATACCCTTATACTCATAACCAAAGTTGTTAATACTTTATAGAAAATTACCATCTTTTGACAATTTTGATACAGGCATAACCGAAGAGGAAAACAGGCGGGTGTTCATCCCTATTTATTTTCAGTTTTGCACACAAATTTATAAGCAAATAAAAATTAAAATATTAGGAGGAAAAGAATGAAAAAGTTACTACTGGTCCTGTTGGTAGTCAGTGCGGTGTTCCTTATGGCATGCGCTCCGGCTACGACTCCCGCAACCGAGGCTCCTGCAACCGCCCCCGCCGAACCCCAA
>WQRL01000226.1 GCA_009786775.1 Oscillospiraceae bacterium | reverse complement strand
GTGGATTTAGGGACAGCTACCAAGCTATTTGTACTTGGCAAAAATGGCGGGTTTTTAGGCGGGTCAATCCTTCCCGGTGTCGCTTTGTCCATGAATGCCTTAGCAGCGGGGACATCTCAGCTCCCCCGGATCCCTCTTGAAGCTCCTGCCAAGGCCATTTCGTCCAACACCATAGACTGCATTAAGAGCGGCATAATTTTCGGCACAGCCGCAGCCGTAGACGGAATGATTGAGCGGTATGAAGCGGAGCTGGGTCAGAAAGCCACAGCAATAGCGACAGGAGGTTTGGCGGAGCCTGTACACGCCCATTGCAAGCATGAGATTCACTATGATCCCCATCTAATACTCCGCGGCCTGGGGATTATCTACAAGAAGAANATTAAGCCTTAAATCCTCGCAGCCGGGAGCCCTATGTAGGTTCCCGGCTCTGTTATATTCTTGACGACAACAGCGCCTGCCCCGATGACAGTGCCGCTGCAAATAGAAATGCCGTTTTTCAAAACAGCCCCAATGCCCACATGTGTGCCTTCGGCGATGCTTACATCCCCGCCCGACACAGCACCTGGGGAAACATGGACAAAATTGCCCAAATTATTGTCGTGGTCTATGCTCGCAGATGTGTTAATTATGCAGTGCCCGCCAATTTTTGTCCGCGGGTTTATAATGCTGTTTGCCATCACGACAGTCCCTAGCCCAATCTCGGCAGCCTCGCCTATGATTGCAGAGGGATGAATTGCCTGCCCATACTCTACGGTGTATGTCTGGGCAATTTTTTTGCGTATTGCGTTATCGCCAACACCTATGATAAAAACCGCCTCTGGGAAATCGGCGCAGCGCTCAAGTTTTCCAAAGACCTTTGCACCCAGCACTTTAGTACCGACAGGGATGCCGTCGTCCAAAAAGCCCAGCACAACCTTGCCGCTTGCACGCAAAATATCAGCGACAACGGCCCCGTGGCCGCCTGCGCCCATTATGATGTAGTTGCGTTGTTTTTTTTCGCCTGAAGCCAAAGCGAAAGGGTGGCGGCGGAGGTTGTAGTCCGCTGAAAACCTTGTGGCGGAAGGGGTTTTAGGGTTGGTGTTCATATGATTACCTCGTGCAGTCTGGTGACTGTGAAATATAGTCACGCATCTTCGTTGCCTTGAAATGGTTCCATCGTTGCGCTCGTTTCAGAGCTGACACCGCTGCGGCTGAAAATTTTGGAGAAGGTTTTAAGAATTATTTTCATGTCGAGCCGAAAGCTCAAATTATCTACATACCAGCAGTCCAGCTTAAATTTCTCAGGCCAGGAAATGGCGTTGCGGCCATTTACCTGAGCGTATCCTGTGAGCCCAGGGCGTACGTTGTGGCGTCGGCGTTGCTCTGCACTGTAGAGCGGCAGATACTGCACAAGAAGCGGCCTAGGGCCGACGAGGCTCATCTCTCCTTTTAGGATGTTCCACAGCTCCGGCAGCTCATCAAGGCTTGTGGAGCGGAGGAATTTGCCGAAAGGAGTCAGCCTAATCCCGTCCGGCAGCAAAGCTCCGTTTTCATCCCGCCTGTCTGTCATGGAACGAAATTTGCAAAGAATGAATATTTTCCCATTTAAGCCCGGACGCTCCTGCCGGAACAAAACAGGCGAGCCTAGCTTAACTCTTGCTAGAAGTGCTGTAACAAGCAAAACAGGCGAGAGTATAATAAGGCCAAGAAGACTAAGCACTATATCGACTAGCCGTTTTCCGAACTTACGGTACAAAACATCACTCCTAAAGCATTCCTAAAATCATCTCACAGACCTTAGCCTGCTCATCCTCGGTCATTTTAACATCCGACGGCAGGCATAGCCCGCGTGAGAAAAGGTCATGCCCTACAGGTTTTCCCGCCGAGATAAAATCACAGGCGCTATAGTAGGGCTGCAAGCTCATGGGCTTCCAAAGGGGTCTTGTTTCAACCCGCTCGCCCTCAAGCATCTCCATGATCTGTAAAGGGGAAACTGGGCAGCCGCTTTCAAGTGTCAGGCAAGACAGCCAGTGGTTGGGCGTGCAGCCTTCTGGCACGGGGTTTAAGCGGATGTATTCACTGCCGCAGCGGCCTTCGAAAGCAGCCTTGTACCGGTTATAGACCGCTGTTTTCTGTGCAACTCGCAAATCCAGGGTAGTTAGCTGCCCACGCCCGATTCCCGCTGAGATATTGGACATGCGGTAGTTATACCCTAGTTCGCTATGCTGGTAGTGCCTGGCAGGATCCCGGGATTGCGTCGCCCAGAAACGGGCTTTTTTTACAACATCTTCATTGCCGCAGACAAGAGCCCCTCCTCCTGAAGTTGTTATTATTTTGTTGCCATTAAATGACAAAATACCAATATCTCCCAGCCTGCCGGTTTGCTGGCCTCCATAGGTGCTGCCAAGAGATTCAGCCGCATCCTCAATTAGCGGGACGCCGTATTTTTCGCAAATGGCGTTTAACTCATCCATCTTTGCAGGAGTGCCATACAGATGCACTGCGATGACGGCCTTGGCCTGTGGGTACTTGGCGAAAGCCATTTGAAGCGCGGTGGGGCACATGTTCCAGCTCTCAGGTTCGCTGTCAATAAACACAGGCTTAGCGCGCTCGTACTTTATAGGGTTGCAGGTGGCGGCAAAGGTCATGTCTGAGCAGAACACCACATCCCCGTCGGAAATGCCCAGAGCCTTGAGGGCCAGATGTATGGCTCCCGTGCCTGAGGAGAGCGCGGCCACATGTCCACCGCCTAGGTAAGCCGAGAGTTCATTTTCAAAAGCGTCTACATTAGGCCCCAGCGGCGCGACCCAGTTTGTGTCGATGGCCTCCTGTATAAACTTTATCTCAGTCCCATTCATCGTGGGAGTGGAAAGCGGTATTACCTTGTCCATAAAGCCACCTCATTACGTACTGTTATCTTGCTTATAATACTACCACTTCCTAAGCAAAATGACAAGTTGCACAAAAGCGTAATTTAGGATATACTCAAAGTATATGAAAGATTTTACAACAGGAAAAATATCAATTCCGCTGCTGGCTTTCGCAGTGCCGATGCTGCTCGGCAATTTGTTTCAGCAACTGTATAACTTAGTAGATGCAGTGGTGGTAGGTTATTTCATAAGCGGGGACGCTTTGGCTGCTGTGGGTATTTCAATGAGCATGGTGATATTACTCACCTCAATGCTCATAGGGTTTACCACAGGTGCAGCCGTTCTTGTAGCGCAGTTTTTTGGGGCAAAGCAGTTTGACAAGTTAAAGCGGACTGTTTCCGTCAGCATTATTTTTCTCGCAGGGCTCTCGCTTCTGCTATCACTTGTAGGGGTAATATTAGCCCCGCAACTACTGTGGCTGTTTGGCACGGATGATTACATCTTTGACGATGCCCTAATGTACATGCAGATTCTGATGGCAGGGCTAGTGTGCATGGTCTTTTACAACATGTATACCGCTTACATGCGCGCTCTCGGTGAAACGCGCCGGCCGCTTTACATTCTTGTGCTCTCGGTGGTGCTCAGCGGAATTTTGTCCGTATATCTCGTGGCGGTGGCAGGCCTGGGAGTGTTTGGCGCAGCGGTTTCAACTGTATTTTCAATGCTTCTAGCCGCAGTTTTAAGTTATTTTTATGCCAAGAAGAAACTGCCCATACTTATGGTGGAGAAACTAACCTTCGACAAGGAACTATTCTGGCTCATAATCAAATACGGTGCGCCTGCGGCACTTCAAATGTCGCTGGTTTCCTTTGCCCATCTTCTGATAACATGGCTTATAAATGATTCATTTGGAGCTCCTGCTATGGCGGCAATCACGGCAGTTGCTAGAATTGACGGCCTGGCAACTATGCCAGTGGCGACACTCAGCCTTGCGGTTTCTACGTTTGTTGCCCAAAACATGGGAGCAAGGCTAGAGGACAGGGCCATCAAGGGCTTTAAGATTGCGACAGGGTATATGCTAATAGCCTCTGTGGTTATGACGGGAGTGCTTATGCTTCTCTCATCCCAGGTTCTTTCGCTTTTCGTCGCGTATGATGATCCGAATTATCTTGAGATAATAGGCATAGGCCAAAACTACATGAACATAATGGTTATTTTCTACTTCCTATTCGCATTCCTCTTTGCGTTTAACGGATTTTTCAGAGGTGTGGGCGATGCGGTAATAGCGATGGTGTTCCCTGTTTTAAGCCTGACGCTTAGAACAGTTTCGGCTTACGGCCTGGTGCTCTTTGCAGGGATGGGGCCGGAAGCCTTGGCCTGGTCAATTCCCATCGGCTGGGGAATCAGCA
>WQRL01000225.1 GCA_009786775.1 Oscillospiraceae bacterium | reverse complement strand
GGCGATAATCTTGCCTCCGATGGCCGCCTGTACAGGCACTTCAAAGAGCTGGCGCGGGATGTTGCCCTTTAGTTTTTCAACGATTTTGCGACCGCGCTCATAGGCCTTGTCCTTGTGGACGATAAACGACAGAGCATCCACGACCTCACCGTTGAGCAAAATGTCGAGCCTCACCAAGTTAGACACCCGGTAACCGTCAAAGTCATAATCCAGTGACGCATAGCCGCGGCTCCTGGACTTGAGGGCATCAAAAAAGTCATAAATGACCTCGTTTAGCGGCAGGTCATAGCGAAGCTCAACTCTTGTTGTATCTAAATAAATCATCTCTTTATATTCGCCGCGCCTGTCCTGACAGAGATCCATTATGCCTCCGACATACTCGGGCGGGCAAATTATGGAAGCCTTGATAAACGGCTCCTCCGCAGAATCAATGAGAGCCGGGTCGGGATAGTTGAGCGGGTTGTCCACATAAGAGGTCTCGCCATCAGTTTTGGTAATGCGGTAAATAACGCTGGGGGCGGTCATTATAAGGTCTAAATTATATTCGCGTTCCAGACGCTCTCCTATAATCTCCAAGTGCAAAAGCCCCAGAAAGCCGCAGCGGAAGCCAAATCCTAGCGCCGCAGAGGACTCAGGCTCATAAGTGAGCGCAGCATCGTTGAGCTTAAGTTTTTCAAGGGCATCGCGCAAATCAGGGTATTTGGCACCGTCTGAGGTGTAAAGTCCTGAATAGACCATGGACTGAACTTTTTTGTAGCCTGGAAGAGGCTCGGTTGTCGGCTTTTCGGTGGATGTTATGGTGTCGCCCACGGTTGTGTCGGCGACATTTTTTATGCTTGCGGTGAGATAACCAACATCTCCTGCTGAGAGCATAGTGCAGGGCTCCATGCCCACAGGGCGCATATGGCCGAGCTCGACGATACGGTATTTCGCACCGTTAGCCATCATTTTTATTTCCATATCCTGTTTAAGCTGCCCATCCATGACGCGAAAGTACACTATGACTCCCTTGTAGGCATCATACTGACTGTCAAATATAAGTGCGCGCAATGGAGCATCAGGATCTCCCGATGGAGCGGGGATGTCGCTGACTATGCGCTCAAGCACATCCTCAATGCCTATGCCTCTCTTAGCTGAAATTTCAGGGGCATCCTCTGCCGGTATGCCGATAATATCCTCAACTTCCTTCTTGACTCTCACAGGATCGGCAGCAGGTAAGTCAATCTTGTTTATAACAGGGAGTATTTCCAAGTTGTGGTCTAGGGCGAGATAGGTGTTGGCCAAGGTCTGGGCTTCTACGCCCTGAGCTGCATCCACGACCAAAATTGCGCCCTCACAGGCCGCAAGGGAGCGGGAAACTTCGTAGTTGAAGTCCACATGCCCCGGCGTATCTATCAAGTTAAGAGAGTATTTTTGACCATCCTTGGCGTTATATGTAAGACCCACGGCGCGGGCTTTGATTGTTATGCCGCGCTCGCGCTCAAGCTCCATGTTGTCGAGAATTTGCTCTTCCATATCCCTTGCATCAATTGCGCCGCATTTTTCAAGCAGACGGTCTGCAAGGGTTGATTTGCCATGGTCAATATGTGCGATTATTGAAAAGTTGCGAATTTTGTCTTGCATTTCTTATCCATTCCTCCCGCAGCACTTTTTAGCTGTGCTATTGGATGCTATACTTTTTGCCTATTGTTTTCTTAGCCTTGGCAACTAAATCCGCCTGTGAGGCGTGTAGACCGTCGAGAGCTGTCAGGATTTCACCCATAGCCTTTAGCCGCTCAACGGCGTTATTAGTGCGGTTAGTTGTGCGGCCGAGCATGTAATCGGCGGTCACATCATAATAATTGCACGCCTTTATGACGAACTCCAGCTTGGGTTCGCGGGCATCGTTTTCGTAGTGTGACAACAGTGCTTGTGATATGCCAAGATCTGCCGCAGCTTTGCGCTGGCTAAGACCTTTTTCGCGGCGGAGACTGCTCAGTATTTCAGGGAAGGCTGTTTTCATTACTTCTTCCTCTTCATGGTGGGTTTGACTGCGTTTTGAATACAGTTAGTATAGTATACAATCTAATGGGGTGTTTGTAAATAAGTTTTTTTGCTTGACAATATAGGGCTATAACACGTATGTTAGTTGCATATATTATGATAAGGAGAAAGCCATGAAAGCTATTGTTGCAATCCTTGTGGTTCTTACGGTTTGCTTAGCGCTGGCAGCGTGTTCCTCCGTTAATAACGTAAGCGAGAGCAGTGAAAGAGTTATTTCAGATGAGTCATATGAAAATGAATACGCAGTGCCCGAAATGCCGGTTCAGGCGGCTGAGCCAAGAATTCCGTCGAGTGTAAGGGCTATTTCAGATGGGAATGAACATGCCGCCTTGGAACATTGGCACCATAGTTTTAGCGGCAATACTAGTGCGTCCGGAAGTAGTAGACGCCCTGAAGATGTTGCGGATCAATTGATTCCATTTGTGTTTAATGACGATTTTCAAATTATCATTGAGGGTCCGTTGCATGGCGGGCCGACTTACTATTTTCACAGATTAAATGGCGACGAGTGGATAACTGCGTTGGCTGTGTTTAAGAGGCATGACCGACATGTGCACTCTTTAGATTGGTGTTTTGAACTTGGTGTGTATAGGAGACATGACCCTGAACGAATATTTGTAACACATGGAAGACCTCGGGGTGAATGGGATGAAGTGTATGTTGAATCTTTTCTTGATTTGCTGGAACCTGGAGAATATATTTTGGAAGTAAATTTATGGTGGGGTAGCTCACGAGCGGCAAGTGCCTATCAGAACTTTTTCAGGTTTATAAAATAAGCGCACAACCCACATCAAGACGATGGCGGCTTCTGCTTGTGAGAAGCCGCCATTACCTATTAACGCTAATTTTCCTCAGCTACCTTCCGCCGGAGGATGATTGTGAGCTTTTGATTTTTATGCGTTGGACGCGCGTGCGCAGAAATGTATCGTCAGAAACCGACATTTTGCATTTGCCGGGGACGATGTACTTGTGTGCATCCGTGGCAGCTCTGACAGGGCGGTGCTTTTTGATTTCAGAAGCCATTACAAGGCCTGTGATTATGCCGCCGCCGATTATGAAAAATAAAATTAATAATAAGACAAGATCCATTGTAATTCCCTCCTAAATAAAGCCCAGGGCCCTAAGTGCAAAGCCTAGTAATGCGCTGCCTGCGCCGCTGAGCAGAAATACCAGCAGGCCGAATTTTATCATTTTGGCCTTATCCATAGGCAGGTTGCCGAGCATCTTGCCTGTCTGGCCGTTCATTGCGAAGATGTAGTCCTCGCCCTCAAATGTGGAATAGAGCATCCACACAGGCAGCAGTGCGTACCTGGCTTGCACATGCTGCGCATTTTTTGTGCTCTTGTGCCTGCGGACGGTGCTGTACCTGCCCAAAGTGGCATCAATCTGAATATCTGCCGAGCCTTCCATACGGGCATTAGCCCTGGGGAAGCAGTCATCCTTCGATACATCAAATCTCTGAGCCATGAAGCCTGAGAGATATGGGGTGGCGAAGGGCTTGAGGTCCTCGTATTTATAGGGTTCTATGGAATCCATTATATCATCGGGGATTTTTATAGAAGCATCGACAGGGATGTTCTCTGCCCTGAAGCTGCCTTTGCGCAAAACTTGGAAGGTGTCGGTTCTAATCACCTTGAAATCGCCTTGGATGCTCGATGTGACAATGTCCCCTTCTCCGGCGAAGTCGAAATGCATGGTGGCATCGTAGAGCCAGAAAGGAACATATATTCCGCTCAGCTTCTCTATGTTCTTCTCGCCGCAATATGCGTCAGGAAGAAAACGCTTGCCTTGAAGAAAGTTTTTAAACTGTGTAAGGGCATCCTCTTTAATTAGCCTAAATGGGAGCACGACCGCCGGCTTAAACTCGCCGGAAACTTGGCTTAGAATTGTCACAGGCCTTTGGCAGTAGCAGCAAAATGTCTGAGCGGTCTCTTCGGTTGTGATAACCTCAGCTCCGCAATAGCTGCATTTGTAGGTGACAGTGACTCCTTCGTCAGTTACCTCGCGCCGCTCTTCTACTTGGACAGTGTCGCCCAAGGCTTCTTTTGCCTCGGGGGTAAAGCCTTCCAAGTCCTCTTTAGTGTGAACTTTGTCGCACCACTCACATTTCCATTGTTGCAGATGCGGGGTGAACTCAAGATCACCGCCGCAATTGGTGCATTTAAGTGTTGAGGGCATAGCTGCGTCCTCCTAAAATCGTTTAGTGGGGATATTTGGATCCGGCCGCCTAGCTGTTGCTAGGTGCGGGGGCTTTCGGCA
>WQRL01000224.1 GCA_009786775.1 Oscillospiraceae bacterium | reverse complement strand
GTTAAATGCGCAGGATATGAGCACTTTGGCAACTGGTGTAAGGCTGGATGGCAGCATAAACTATCTCTCACAGAGCCAGCTGCACTTCACACAGGAGCGTATGTGGATCCCGAGGGCGCGCTTCCCCTTTGAAGGGCAGATTTGGCTGCTGACAAGTGAAAATAATGTGGAAGCCGCGGCGGCATTTGCATATAATGCAAAGTACACGGGGTTTGCAACCTTGGTGGGAGAGGCACCGGGCGGGGGTTTTACATCAACTGTGATGACACACTTTAACCTCCCCAACACAGGCCTTATAGTGCGCTGGGATATCGACTACCTGACAGATGCCTATGGAAGGTCGCTGGAAGAGTTCTCAGTACAGCCCCATTACGCAAACCGCCCCGGCATGGATGCCTTGGAAACTGTGCTAGAAATAATCGAAGAGCGTGGATAGTGTGGCCGCGAGCCCAAAACGCCCACCGAAAATTACTACAAAAATCCGCTCAAAATCCGTGGATTCGAACTCGTGTTCACATTACCTGGCTGAGAAATTTATTCACGTAAAATTCATAATTTGTACATATATTAAAGGCCTGGGGCGGGTATAATTAATCTTGACAAAAATAGTCAAGATTAATTAAGCTAAACAAATCAATTATTTATTATCAAAGGAGAAAAGCCATGAGTAAATTTGTATGTACCATCTGCGGATATCTGTATGAAGGTGCTGCTGCGCCTGATGTTTGCCCTGTATGCAAAGCACCTGCCGGCAAGTTCACGGAGCAAAGCGGGGATCTGGTTTGGGCGGCGGAGCATGTTGTAGGTGTCGCCGAGGGTGCGCCCGAGGATGTCATCAGTGAGCTGCGCGCAAACTTTGAGGGAGAGTGCCACGAAGTCGGCATGTACCTTGCTATGAGCAGGGTAGCCCACAGAGAAGGTTATCCTGAAATTGGCTTGTACTGGGAAAAAGCAGCCTATGAGGAAGCAGAGCATGCGGCGAAATTTGCAGAGCTCTTGGGCGAAGTTCTCACAGACTGCACCAAGAAGAATCTGGAAATGCGCGTAGATGCCGAAAACGGCGCAACACTTGGAAAGTTCAATCTTGCAAAGCGCGCTAAAGAGCTGGGTCTTGATGCAATTCACGACACCGTGCACGAGATGGCGAGAGATGAAGCCCGCCACGGCAGAGCCTTCAAAGGCCTTCTTGACAGATATTTCGGCTAAATTTACCACGGTAAACAGAATAAAAAAGCTGACAAGGGAAAATCCGCTTGTCAGCTTTTTTAACGATTTATACTATTAGCCAGATAATTAATTCGATCGTGGCTGTGAGTATGCCTGAGGTGAGGCCGGTCCACATTATACGCAGGCCGAGTTTCTGCTTGGCTTTGCGTGACTCCATGAAGTCCCTGTGCATGCTGGACTCAACAAGCTGTCTGTTGCGCAGTTTATCAACAAACCTGTTAGGAGCCGCAGGGAGCATTAGGCCCGCCGTTATTAGTGCGGCCGCGGCTATGAAGTTTGAAGGGAACACATAGGCCAGGGTGAACTGTCTGTCCACTATGAGGCCGTAGGCTATGGAACAAACCGCCACAATCACCATTATGACAGCTCCCGTGGAAATTATCTTGCGGATTTCTGTCAGTAAGGGAGTTTGCTCTTCAGGTTCGATTTCATCAATCTCGCGCTGGTCGATCTCTTTCTGCCTTGCCCTCAGTTTTGCATATGTTATCTTCTGTGCCCCGTCTGCGTGTGAATCCGTCTGGGTATTTGCCTGTGTGCCTTCCTCAGAAAGCTCGTCAGGCCTGCCCTTATCCGGCGGCATTTGGAGTAACCATGTGGCATGCGCAGTGCCTGCCGGGTGAAATCTCTAATAGCTCAGGGTCTTTGTCCTTACATATGTCTTGGCGCATGTAGCATCTGCCGTAGAATCTGCAGCCCGGAGGCGGGTTAATCGGGCTGGGCACGTCGCCTTCGAGGATTATGCGCTCTCTCTTAATTTCCACACTCGGGATCGGAATAGCGCTCAGCAGGGCCTTTGTGTAAGGATGGAGCGGGTCTTTGAATATGGAACTATAGTCTGAGAGCTCAACCATCTTGCCGAGGTACATGACGGCGATGTTTGTGCTGACGTGCTTAATGACACTAAGGTCATGTGAAACGAATAGATAGGTGAGGTCAAGCTCATTTTGAAGCTCATCCATGAGGTTTAGAATCTGAGCCTGAATAGAAACGTCCAGTGCGGAAACAGGTTCGTCCATTACGATAAAGGACGGCTTGAGTGCCAAAGCTCTGGCCACGCCTATCCTTTGGCGCCTTCCGCCATCAAGTTCGTGGGGGTAGGTGTTCTCAAGCTGATGTGCAAGCCCTACTGTGTCCATTAGCTCAAGAACTCTGGCGTAGCGGTCTGCGCTGTTGCTAAACGTCTTGTTTATGATTAGGGGTTCCGCTATAATCTCAGATACGCTCATACGGGGGTTGAGTGAGGCGAAGGGGTCTTGGAAAACTATGGAAGCCTTCTTGCGAAACTCCTTCATCTGGCGCTTGTCGTAATTCATTACATCTTCGCCGTTGAAGAGCACCTGGCCCTCTGTAGCTTCAATAAGCCGCAGCACAACACGCCCGGCGGTGGTCTTGCCGCAGCCCGATTCGCCCACGAGCCCCAGAGTTTCGCCTCTGTTGATTGTAAAGCTCACATCATCGACAGCGTGAAGCCAGCGTTTGCCTTTTTTGAAATATTTTTTTAAGTTTTTAACTTCTAATAATTTGTCAGCCACATTAACACCCCTAATCTTTGTATAGCAGACATCTGACGAAATGACTATCGCCTGTATCTACGCTCTTTGGAACCACTTTTGAACATTCCGGCATCGCCTTGTCGCAGCGCGGATGGAATGGACAGCCTGTCGGTAAATTCATCGGGTCGGGCATCAGTCCCTTAATGGGGCTCAAGGTTTCAGCATCGCTGTAAATGTCGGGGATTGAGCCGAACAGGCCGATTGTGTAGGGATGCTTGGGTGATTTGAAGAGATCCATCTTGTCAGCATACTCTACGACGCTGCCTGCATACATTATCGCAACCTTGTCACAGATTTCTGCAACTATACCTAGGTCATGCGTAATCATAATCATTGAGGTGTCAAACTCTGTCTTGAGGTTCTTCATAAGCTCAAGCACCTGTGCCTGAATTGTAACATCCAGCGCCGTTGTGGGTTCGTCTGCGATGAGAAGCGAGGGGTTACATGCCAGTGCTATGGCTATGACAACCCTTTGCTTCATGCCGCCTGAGAACTGGTGAGGATACTCGTTGGCACGCTCCTTGCGTATGCCTACCTTGTCGAGCATCTCTACGGATTTTTCCATGGCCTCTGCAGAGCTCAGATTCTGGTGAAGCAGCAGGACTTCCGCAATTTGGTCGCGGACCGGCATGACAGGGTTTAGGCTTGTCATAGGGTCTTGGAATATCATAGCAATTTTGTCGCCGCGTACTGAGCGCATCTCAGCATCGCTAAGGTCAAGCAAGTTGCGGCCTTCAAACTCGACTTTGCCGCTTACAATGAGCCCTGGCGGTGTCTGAACGAGCTGCATAATGCCCAGCGCCGTGGTGGTCTTGCCCGCACCTGTTTCGCCGACGAGGCCGATTGTTTCCCCTGCGTTGAGTGAGAAGCTCAAATCGTTAACAGCTCTTACAGTGCCGTTTTCAAGCAGGAAGTGGATGGACAAATCGGAAATGTTTAGCAGGGTTTCCTTGTTGCCTGTATTTTCTGACATATTAACGCCCCTCCATATTTCCGGCTTCGGCAGAAAGTTTAGCATTTGCATTCTCTTCTGCCTTTAGCCTTGATAGCTGTAGTCTTTTGAATCTTCTGGCAGTCAGGCCAGCACCGCGCAGTCTTGGGTCAAAGGCATCCCTCAGGCCGTCGCCCATCATGTTAAGGGCGAATATTAAAAGTGCTATGAATAGGCCGGGGAACACTGTCATATGCCAGTAGCCTGCGAGCATTACACCGCGCCCGTCTGAGAGCATTGCGCCCCATTCAGGTGTGGGTGCTTGAAGGCCGATGCCGATGAAGCTCAGGCCTGCCGCTGTCAAAATCGCGCCTGCCATGCCCATTGTGGCCTCTACTATGATGGGCGCCATACAGTTGGGGAGGATGTGGCGGGAAATGAGGCGGAAGTTGCTTGCGCCGCATGAGCGGGCTGCTTCGACAAATTCCTGCTCTTTTTGTGTGAGAACTTGGGCCTTGATTATGCGGGCATACGAGGGTATGACCGCGATACCTACCGCAATCATTACATTTTCAAGCCCCTGCCCAAGCGTT
>WQRL01000223.1 GCA_009786775.1 Oscillospiraceae bacterium | reverse complement strand
CTCTATATTTTTAAGCATTGCCATTGACTAACATGTCTGTTCAATTTTGGACGCCTTTTCAAAAGAGCTGACGCACGTTAGTGCGACAGCCCCCTTTTCCACGCTGCTAAGCAGTAGCTGCCGTGCAGGCCTTTCGAGCCCATTGAACTATTAAAAGTTATCTAAATTCACGGGGGATTCTGCTGCCTAGATCACTAATAACAGTGTACAGTTCCAGCATTGTTTTCATTGCGCGGACTTCCGTAGAGGAGAGTTCAAAGTCAACGTGATTGTCTTCGGCGCGATTTGTAAAGCGGATAACGTGCTCATAGTCTACATCCAGATTTGACATAAGCCTGGTGAAATCTCTGCCCAGTCCCCAGCTTCTAGGCCCTATTTCCCTGATGGTGCCGCCCGTCAAAACATCCCTGATTTTGTCAGTGAAGTCAAAGTTGCTTTCGTAGAATGTGCCGTTTGCAAGCCTTATGCTCGCTCTGTCGAAAAAGAGCCACCCATTTCTATAAAAGCCTTGGTCAAAATGAAATTCAAATGTAGCCAGCCCTCTCTGGACACTGCCTGGCCTGAGATAAAACAGTGCATTTACAGATTGGCTGATAGCGCGGATGCCGGGGTAATATATTGTTACCTGCCCGTCAAAACTATCTACATGTATGTACGTTTGTGCTAAGAGCTCATCGGCTCTCTGCGCAAGCTCTTTTACTGTATGGGCTATATCATCTTCATCGGCACCGGATGTGGCCAAATACTCGTCTGTCATAGCAACGATTTCAGCAAATTCGAGATTTACCACATGATTAAGCATTCTGGACAGCAGAGCCTGATCATAGAGCATCTGGGTCGGCGCGTCTGGAACATACAGCTCTTCAATACTATTCACAATCGCCCTGAAATGCGGGTAATACCTGCCGAACACTTCATATTCCGTATTGAAAATATATTCAAAAAATGTGTTATTGGCCTCAAATAGACCGAAAATTGTTACACGGTCCCCTCTAGGAGTGCCGTCGCGATATCTTTGCACCTGAATCTCATAGACGTTTACGCCATTTACCGTAAAAGTCTCAACCTCACCTAATTCAAAAGATACAAAATCACCTCCGCCTGAGGCTGTCGCCAGTGCTTCCAAATAGGCTATGATTTCAGCTTGGGTAAAATTTTGGGAGAACTCAGGAGCGTCTGCAAAAGCGAAATTCCCGGGATCATCAATTGCCATCATCACTAGAAAGTCTGAACTAAACTCAACATCAAGCCCGGCTGCTCCCGGTACAAGATCAGCCCATCTCGTATAATCCAGATCTTCGCTGAGAGCTACGCTGAAATAGGTAGACTCAACCGTAACCATCACAGATGATAGCGGCGCTACCTCAACGGCCGGTTCAGCTTCCGCTTCAGGTTCCGGTTCATCTTCTTGCACGGGAAGCTCCGTTTCATTCGCAGCCGCAACATCTGTCGCCGCAGTATCTGCAAGTTCCTCAACAGGCTGCGCCTCTCCGCAGGCTGTAGCAGCAAAAGCGAGGGCAATGGCACACAGCAGCACCAAACTCAGATTTAGAATTTTCTTCATAATAACTCCTTTTCTAGAGGTGAAACTATGTGTCGACATAGCTTCGTCAGAATTTCTCAAATATTGTAACGTGTCATATGAAAAAATGTGTTAACAATTCTTTACAATTACTCAAATTTGCTTAAAAATTTGCGTAATTTGAAAATGGAGGCAGAGCTGCAATCTCCGCTCTGCCCTACTTAGCCCGGCAGTTTTGGCCATCCCTTGTGTTAAGGGGCATTATTATCAATATGCACGTAAAAAAAAGCACTAAATTCGTAAATAATTATATTTACTTTATGGCCGTACAGTGGGAAAATAAGCTCACATACACCGCTTACGCAGCACAGAAACGGAGGGCTTAACAATGCGTACATTTAATGCAATTATTGACTGGGGATTATATTTGATTTTTCTCGTCATCACACTTGGGTTTACTTTGTTTGTATACGAACTTATCCCAACACAACTGCTGCTTGCCTATCTGTCGGTTTGCGCCTTGATTGGCATAGCCTCGTTGCTTCAAGTTACGAGAGGCCCAATAGGCGGGATGGCCAGTTTTGTTGTAGGCATTGCCGCTATACTGAATTTGGTTGCTATGTGCATTTTCCTTACAATCAATTACTCATGGCTGCATATTTTCGGGCTTATTGCCGCATATTTTCTAACACGCCGCATGACTGTGACCCCGATACTCGGAAAATATAAACAAATCGACATAGAGCACATGCGCGATGAAGCAGTTGCCGAAGCAGTTTCCTTAGAGCACAAAAAATATGAGATGAGCATTGAGCAGCTCAGGGAAGCACACCAGGTGGAACTTCATGACTTTTTCGCCGCAGCAAACCTCAAAAACCCATATACAGGCAACGCGATTGGCTGCATGTATGACTTTTGGGAATGGAAACGCGAAAACAAGAAAAGGCACAGGGAACCCCTGGTTTACAAAACCAACAATAAAGTTCTTGAGCAACAAGAAGCCAAGGACTCCGTCGTCGCCGTCCCAACCGGCGCCGGGAGCAAGATCTAGCAAGATTTAGCGAGATTAGCCAAGGCTCAAAAGATACATATTAGATTTTGCCAAGCAGCTCCTACTGTGATATACTTGTAGGCGGTATCATATACTGCCCAATCAAGCGTATGCAAAGGAGCTGCGATTTTGAGCAACACCGCCGCAAAATATAATTTGACCGAAGGGCCTATTTTTAATAAGCTCCTCAAACTTTCCTTGCCTATTATGGCGACTTCGCTGATGCAGACAGCCCACAGCCTGACGAACATGTTCTGGCTCAGTTGGCTGGGCGAGGGCTATGTAGCTGCGGCAGGGCTTGTCGGGCAATTTTTATGGATATCCTTCTCAATTATAATTTTATTTCAAATGGGCGCTGAAATAGGCGTGTCGCAAAACATGGGCAAAGGCGACCCCGGTGCCGCCAAGTCATTTGCGCAAAACGGATTCATGCTCTCGATGCTTACCGGGGGTGTGATTACGGCGCTTTTTATCATATTCCGGGTGTACATGCTCAGGTTCTTCAACATTGAGAGCGAATATGTGGCCTTCATTGCTCAGAAATACCTTGCAATAGTGGCTCTGAGCATCCCGTTTAACTTTGGCCACTTTGTACTCACAGGGGTGTACGGTGGTTTTGGGAACACTAAGCTACCCTTTTACATAAACTCCGCTGCGCTGCTCCTGAACATAATTCTGGCCCCAATTCTAATATTCGCGCTGGACATGGGCATAAGCGGGGCCGCTCTAAGCATGGTTATCGCCGCCGCATTTAACTTTACGCTCAAAATTTGGGCAATGACAAAGTACAAGAGCCGTCCTTTTGAAAAATATAAAGTCTTAGTCAAGATGTCCTGGCTTCGGATAAGGCAGATCCTCCTGTGGGGTGCGCCAATATCTGGGGAGCGGATTATATTTACTCTTTTGTTTATGATTGTTTCCCGCCTCATCACTTCATTTGGCGACAGCGCAGTAGCTTCACATCAGGTAGGAATGCAGATTGAAGCACTTTCATTCATGATCGGAAGCGGGTTCTCCAGTGCCCTAACCGCCTTCATCGGCCAAAACTACGGCGCACAAAAATGGGGCAGGATTCGCGCCACACTCAAGATGTCATTTATTTTCATGGGCATTTTCGGAGTTGCGGTTACCGCATTTCTCTTCTTCCTTGCAGAGCCTCTCGTGTCAATTTTCCTCACCAACCCTTTGAGCATCCAAAACGCCGCAGACTACTTGAGGATTATAGCCCTCGCACAACTGCTGTTTTGCATGGAAGGTGTCGCATCAGGCGCATTTAGGGGCCGCGGCCTTACTGCCTATCCGAGCATCGCAGGAATCTGCGCCAATCTTGTAAGGGTTGTCCTATGTTATGCCCTCGCAGCCACGGCTCTTGGCCTAACAGGTGTCTGGTGGGGCATAGCCGCCGCCATGACCGTAAGAAGCGTAACCCTTCTCGTTTCACACAGTATAAACATGCGCAAACTGCCGAAAGAGGATTGTGCAATTGTCCCCCGCCGGAGAGAAATGATAGAAACATCTGGAAAGGAATGACCATTACTATGAAATACTTCGTTGTCGATGCTTTCACCGACGAGCCATTTAGAGGCAATCCCGCAGGGGTTTGCATAATGGACAGATATCTCGATGCTGAAACCATGCAAAAAATTGCATCTGAGAACAATCTGTCGGAAACAGCGTTTGTACTCAAGCAGGAGGACCACTATGATCTGCGCTGGTTTACCCCCGCGGTTGA
>WQRL01000222.1 GCA_009786775.1 Oscillospiraceae bacterium | reverse complement strand
GGCGGCTCTGGCGGCGTTTTACCGAAGCGGAGAGCGTGGTGATGGATGCCTCATAGGCAGGCGGAGCATCGGAGAGGGCAATACATATGAAATCCGCGACGATGCGCATGTGCTGGACTTTTTTGCGGATAATGCGGCACTTTCTGCTGAGGACTTTGTTTCGAAATTTTTGTCAAATACGGAGTTCTGGGGCGAAGACCTTAGCACAATAGCAGGGCTACAAGAAGCCATACTAGCACACCTAAATGAAATTGACTCAAAAGGCATGGCTGCCGCTGTTAAAGCGGTTGTCTAGGGCTGGGGGATATATGAAACTACTTAAAATAAACCCTACAGACAATGTGGCCGTGGCTCTGGAAGAACTCTCAGACGGCGAAATGGTGAATGTAGATGGTGCAGAGATAACTGTTTTAGAAACTGTGAAGGCCGGGCACAAGCTGGCCATTTCTGATATAGCTACAGGGGAAGCTGTAACGAAGTATGGACACCCCATAGGAACTGCTACAGTGGACATTTCAATCGGACAAACCGTGCACACCCACAACCTCAAGACGGCTTTGGACGGTGTGCTGGAATATACTTACAACCCTAGTAAAAAAGATGCGGAAAAGACCTCGCCAACAATGTTTAGAGGCTACCGCCGCAAAGATGGCAAGACAGGTATACGTAATGAAGTTTGGATAATCCCCACAGTGGGCTGTGTAAATGCGACTGCCCAAAAGCTGGAGGCCGAAGCGAAGAAGCTCGCTAAAAAGCACAGCAGCATAGATGGTGTCTACTCCTTTTGCCACCCCTACGGCTGCTCACAGCTCGGGGATGATCATGAGAACACGCGTCGTGCAATCACAGGCCTTATTGACCACCCCAATGCAGGGGCGGTGCTGGTGCTCGGCCTGGGCTGCGAAAATAATGATGTAGCCGGGGTCAAGAAGCTGCTCGGCGATTTCGACCCAGACAGGGTGAAATTTCTCATCTGCCAAGACTGTGAGGATGAAGTCGAAGCGGGAATCAGAGCAATGAGTGAGCTTATTGAATTTGCGGGGGCGTTTGAGCGCGAAAATACTCCTATGAGCGAACTTGTAGTAGGCTTAAAATGCGGAGGTTCTGACGGCTTTTCAGGAATAACCGCAAACCCGCTGGCTGGGGCGTTTGCCGACAGGCTTATTTCAGAGGGTGGTGCTATAATCCTCACTGAAGTGCCTGAAATGTTCGGCGCGGAAACAATTCTCATGGACCGCTGTGAAACATCGGAGCTATTTGAGCGCACCGTAGCCATGATTAATGACTTTAAGAATTACTATATTAAAAATGGGCAAAATGTATATGAAAACCCATCTCCCGGCAACAAGGCCGGCGGCATTACAACCCTTGAAGACAAAAGCCTCGGCTGCGTTCAAAAGGGTGGCAGCACAAATGTTATGGATGTGCTGGGCTACTGCGAGCCTGTCAGAACACGCGGGCTGAACCTTCTCACAGGCCCGGGCAACGACTTGGTTTCCGTCAGTGCTATGACAGCCAGCGGAGCACACCTGATTCTCTTTACCACAGGCTTAGGCACGCCCTTCGGCGCCCCAGCCCCAACTGTGAAAATCTCCAGCAACACTGCTCTTTATGACAAAAAACGCAACTGGATTGATTTCGATGCCGGCAGGCTGCTCACAGGGGTCAGCATGGAAGTTTTGAGAGATGAACTGTACGAATACGTCCGTGCGCTGGCCTCAGGAGAAACTGTAGCCAAGAATGAAACTTTGGGCGCAAGGGAGTTTACTATTTTTAAGACAGGAATTACGCTTTAGGGGTGCTAAAAATTTAATTTAATGACACGGGCCCCTGCATGTGAAACCCTATTGACGGCGGGTTTCGCATGCAGGGGCTGCGGATTTATGTCCATATGTTTTGTGGAGGTTCCGCTATGTGCTAGCTATACCATTTGCTGTGGGGGAATTTTCGGATAGCTGCGGCCTTGCTCAGAACTTCCGGCATCTCCAGCACTTCAAGGAACTTTTTGATTTCAGGGCGGTTGCTGCCTTGCCTCCACGCAACAACAAGGTGTATATAGTTGTTACAGTCAGTAACGGCAACTGGAACAAAGGCTATCCGTGATCTCACTGCACTTAAATTAGGAAGGCTCGGGCCGCCTATGGTAAAGCCCTCACCGTCAGCAATCATTTGTGTAAGCAGTAGGTAGGAGCTGACATATACTATCCGGCTTGGCTGAAATCCGTGGGCACTGCAAATATCCAGCATGGTTTCACGCCTTGAGGACACTTCCAAAATGAGCGGTTTGCTGCGCAAGAACCTGAAATCGCTCCCGTCTATGTCACAGTAGGTCTGAGGAACTACAAAATATTGATCTAGTGTACAAATTCTGCGGCAATCCAGTTCAGGGTCACCCTTGGTTTCAACTGAAAATGTAAACACTAAGTCAAGATTACCGCAAAGCAGCATATTCCTGAGATCGTAATGCTTGTAATAACCGGTCGTCACTGTGCAAGCAGGGTAAAGTTCATTGTGCTGCTGCGCAGATGCAAGCATTAGTTTGATGGGCTCAGGATCGTGAAGTGCTCCTATTTTTAAGCACTCGGAACAGTGTTTTTCTTTTGTGTGGAATATTTCAGAGGCAGCAAAAACAAAACGCTTATAGACTGGATCAAGTTCGGCATAAAGGCGCTTTCCTTCGGTGGTAAGCATTGCCCCCTTGTGGCTCCGCACAAGAAGTTCGACCCCGAGCTGGCGCTCCATCTCAGTAATGGTTGAGGACACCGCGGGCTGGCTTATATAAAGCTCGCGTGCGGCAGCAGAAATGCTGTGAGCATTTGCCACAGCAAGAAAAATTTCAATCTGTTTTACAGTTATGTTCATAGTTATGAACATTCCTTTCGATAAACTAGCAGCTCAAATAACAAAATGGACAGACAATGCAGCCGATTTAAGAATGTTTGTTTTGCTCATTATTTGCTGCTTTGCGCAGGGGAGTAAATCCCCTGCTTTTATTATAGCTGTTTTCAGTATTATTACAAGAATTTTGCGTCTGAACTTGCTTAGATAGGCCATAAGAAATCAGTATACCCCTGCGATTGACATCTAAAGCACGGTTTAAGTATCATTAGGCATCTGAAAATGGAGGCACCGGAATATTGAAAACAGCCGTCATAACAAATATACAAAGCTATTCAATTCACGATGGGCCGGGTATCAGAACAACGGTGTTTATGAAGGGCTGTCCGCTGTCGTGTGCATGGTGTGCTAATCCGGAAACCCTCTGCGGAAAGCCTGATATTTCATATAATTCAAACCTTTGTGTGCACTGCGGGCGTTGTGCTGAGAGCTGCGTCCAAGGTGCGGTTGACCTAGAGCGGAAGTATATTATTGATAGAGATAAGTGTGCCAGGTGTTTTGACTGTGTTGGCGTATGTTTTTATGGGGCTCTTGCTCAGCAAGGGGAGGAAATGACAAGTGCAGAGGTGTACGACAAGGTTCGCCGAGACAAGATGTTTTATGATAGCTCCGGCGGCGGGGTGACCTTTTCCGGTGGAGAGCCACTTGTAAAACCGCAGTTTGTTGCAGAAGTGGCTGAGAGACTCGGTTTTGAGGGGATACGCTCATGTGTTGAAACCTGCGGAGCAGTGCCGTGGAGTGCGTTTGAGACAATACTTCCTTATGTGGAGCTAATATATTTTGACTTAAAGCTCATTGATGAAAAGAAGCACCGAAAATACACAGGTGCGGGAAATTCCCTCATATTAGAAAACGCGCAGCGGATTAATGCAGGCTGTGTGGATGTGATTTTTCGCCGGCCATTAATACCTGAGATAAATGCCGATTTAGAGGAGACAGTTGCAACAGCGGAGTTTTTGCAAAAAATGGGTAGTCCGCAACTTGAGTTATTGCCATATCACCGGCTGGGGCTTTCGAAGTATGAATTGCTGGCAATGCAGTGTAACTTGAGTGAACTGCAGCCAGCTGAAAAAGGTAATGTTGAGGCTGTCTGCAATGTATACCGGCAGCATGGGATAAAGTGCAAAATCGTGAGTTAACTACACAAATAGGGAGGGAAGCCGTTGTTTATCGGGATTAATGAAGCTCTGTTAAAGCGCATTGACGGACTAAAGTTGAGTCAGCGAAATAGTGATTGGCGTAATGCGGTTAAGGCCGCCCCGTGGCGTATAAGCGCGGATAGAGAGCAGTGGACTGTCAAATCTTGGACACAGACTGAAGATGAGGATATTCAAATCCGCCGTGCGAAGCTAGTTGCGGCGGTGTTAGACGGCATAGAGATAAATATACACCCCTTTGACGAAATTG
>WQRL01000221.1 GCA_009786775.1 Oscillospiraceae bacterium | reverse complement strand
TGGCGGAGAAGGAGGGATTTGAACCCTCGCGCGCTTTTGACACGCCTACTCCCTTAGCAGGGGAGCCCCTTCGGCCTCTTGGGTACTTCTCCAAATTTGCTGGCAGCATACCTGCCAGCCCTGAAATATTTTAGCGTTCTTTGAGATAAATGTCAAGAGCAATCTGCCCTATTTGTCAAGAGATATATTATCTATGCCGTTTTGCTCAAATTCTTCAATGTATTCATCAATGCGGTTTGTGAGTTCTCCATAGTTTTCCGGGCTTATTGGCTCGAAATCCATATCACGCCTCGCAAGCTCTTCCGCCAGTATTTCAAAAAACACGGAATCTTCGTATTCGGCTATGGCCTCATGGATGCCGCCGTTTTCAAAGGCCGCAGACGGCACCGCAATACCTTGCTTATAATCGGTGAGGGCAGACATTCCGTGAGCAGGAGCCACAGAGAACAGACGGGTTTCAACCTCGTCATATTCGACAATACGGTCTGAGCCGCGCGTTGAATTTAGAATCCAGTTTCCAACATAGGCCAGATCCAGAAGCCGCCTGAATTGCATATCCGTTAATTCAATTTTCATAACGCACCTCCCGGCCAGCCGAGGACATAAAAACAGGTGAGCCCGCTGGCAAGTGGTTTAACTTGAGCCAAAGCAATGACATAAAATCCTCGGGAATGTGATTATACCAGATTTTATAAAAAATGCAATGTAATTTTCAAAGATGGTTTTGGCATTGACTTTAGTTGATTAGCCGGCCTTAGTCACTTTGAATTGGTTCACCATAGCTTTCATCGTACACTATCTCGTCTGACTCAATAAGTACAGGCAGGACGAAACTTATTTTTGTGCCAATCCCTTCCCTGCTCAGAACTTCCATGTGCCCTTTGTGACGGGCTGCAATCCACTGGGCTATGGAAAGCCCAAGCCCTGCCCCGCCTGTGGCTCTTGCGCGGGATTCGTCGGCCCTGACAAATCTGTCAAAGACATTTGGCAAAATTTCAGGGCTAATCCCAATACCGTTATCTTCAACCGAAAGCCTGGCATAAAATCCATCCTGAGTTGCAGTTATCGCAATTTGACCATCACTATCGGTATATTTTATGGCGTTGTCAACCAAAATGCGCAGGGCTTGTTTGATGAGAGCCCTGTCTGCAAGCACCACTGCTCCATCTGTAGAAACGATGAGATTCTGTTCTGTGCCGAGCATCTTCATCTCGCCGACAACCTCATCAATAATGTCTACCAAGGTTATGCGCTCTTCAAATAAACTAATCCTATTGCTGTCCCCGCGGGCAAGAAATAATAGCTGCTCAACAAGTTCCTTCATGCTCTCGGCTTCGTCCTTGATTGCAGTAACAGACTCTGTCAGTGTCTTTTCATCTTTTTTGCCCCATCTGTCGAGAAGGTTTGCATAGCCCTGAATGACAGCAATCGGCGTGCGCAGTTCATGAGAGGCATCTGAAACGAACCGGGCCTGTGCAGCATATGACTGATTTATTCTGTCCAGCATGCCATTTATTGCCTCGCCGACATTCCGAAGTTCCTCATGCAGGTCATCCAGTTTTATCCGGTCATCTAAATGCCCGGCATCTATGCCGTCAAGCCTGCCTGCGAGAGCCATCATTTTCTCATGGTCAAGCTGCTTGTTAAGTTCAGAGAAGTTCTGGGCGGCCCGGGCAAATTCCGACACAGGCTCAAGTGATTTGCGGATTACCCCCCTGTCGCTGACTGTGGTAGATAGAAGGATGAGTAACTCAATCACCATTAGAACTATAAGCGAAAGGGTGAAGTAGTACAGAAATGTGCCGATATGCAGCTCAACCTCATAGGCGCGGCCTTGGGTACTCACCCCAACAACATATGTGACGCTGCGGATAGCGTCCTCAAATCTGCCCGGAGTGCCTCGGAATCCGCGCAGGGTGTGTTCAGAGTCAAAGGGCAGATATCTGGTAAAAGGCCATAGGACAGTGCCCTCAACTGGCAGTTCAGGCAGTGCGCGGACCTGCACGCCCGAAAGTGCCATCCAGCCGCCGCTTTCAGGCGGCTGCTGCACCTGCACCATCTCAAGAGCCGCCACAACCCTTCCTTCGCTGTAAAACGCCAGAGCAATGGCCGCAATTAGGCAGATCATAATATTTATGCTCAGGAAAGTCCCCAGAAGACGAAAAACTAATTTCAGCTGTAGCTTGTTTGTTATAGAGCTTCGGATTTTCCCTGCCGATTCAGTTGTCTTGTCGATTTTATTCATCTTTTATCACATACCCTACACCTCGGACGGTGTGAATCAGCTTTATGTCAAAGGCTTCGTCAATTTTCGTTCTAAGAAATCTAATATAAACATCCACGGCGTTTGTGCCACCGTCGAAATCATACTCCCACACATTTTCCAGCAGCGTTTCGCGGGTGAGCACCACCCCTTTATTTTTGAGCAGGTAGTGCAAAAGGTCAAACTCGCGCTTAGTGAGTTCAATTGGCGTACCCCTGCAAGACACTGAATGTTTTTTTAGGCTTAAACTCACATCAAGGGCAGACAACACATCCTCGTCACCTTGTGCCGCCTGGCTTGAGCCGTTTGCGGCTTTGCGGAGAGTTGCGCGGATTCTAGCCAGCAGTTCTTCAATGGCAAAGGGCTTTGTTATATAGTCCTCAGCCCCCAAATCCAAACCCGCCACCTTGTCCATGACCTCATCTCTGGCTGTTAGCATTATAACGGGTACATTTGAAACCTTCCTAAGCCTGCGCAAAACCTCCATGCCGTTTAACTCCGGCAGCATAATATCAAGCAGCACCAAGTCGAACTCGCCTGATACGGCGAGTTCATACCCGGCCCTGCCTGTAAGAGCTTTGGTAACGCTGTACCCTTCGTGACAGAGTTCCAGCTCTACAAACCTAGCGAGCTTTTCCTCATCTTCAACAAGTAGGATTTTAATTGCCTGACTCAAATAACCACATCCAATTATAAATAAATTACTTCGTCATCATCTTTAGCTTCAGTGACAGGCGCCGCCGGGTTTTCCGCCGCACTGCCCTGCTCCCCGTCAGAAGCGGCCTCCCCGCCTGCATCTGAGCTAGAATCTTCATCGCCGGCTTTGCCTGCATTGTATGCATCCCTTGTGGCTTGAACCTCTTGAGTGATGGTCTTCTTCACATCGTCAGCCATGTCACAAGCTGCGTTCATCGCATTATTAACTGACTCTTTTTCTAAGTCAGGGCCTCTAAACTGATAGCGTACACCGCAGAACAGAGTGATGATAAGCAGCGGGATTGTCACCCAGAAAAAAAACAACAGCATGACTACAAACGCTATTACAGGAATTGAAAACAGGTGCTCTCCGCTTCTGCTGGCTACAAGCTGATTTGACAGCCCCTTGTCCAGCACCTTGAGGCAGAACGCCCCAAACTTCTTCATCATGCTGGAAAAAGTCTCACCCGAACTTGAGCCTTTGGCTTTGGCTCCCGAGCTATGCCCCTCTCCGTCTTGAGCTCCTGCGCCAGAATAAAACCCTCCGCCTGGGGGAGTGTCGATTCTGCCCTGCTTCTCTAGATATACAAATGCGTCAAGCAGGCTGCCGCCTGCGTTTTCAAGCGCCTCTTTAGCCTCTGTGTAGCTTACGCCAGCTTTTTCGCGTAATTTCTCCGCTTTTTCAAGATCAGTCATGACTATGTCCTCACATATTAGTTTTGATATTCCAATAATAGCATAAATGAATAAAAAGAAAATTTGGTAAACATGAAAGAAATATTAAAATTCTTTAACAAAATGGCCGCCCTTGCGCGTGGGCGGCCTTGCTGTGACATATAATTTAGGATCTGCTCATTACATAACCTTTTACATCATCCCAAGTGTTGTAAACGCCTTTTTCGTGCCATTCCTTGAGCTGCTCAGCGGAGTAGCCAAGCTCCTTGAGAATTTCTTCGGTGTTCTCTGCGAGCATTGGAGCTCTGGCATATGGGAGCTTGTCCGCACCCTCAATGCACACCGGCGGGCGCACCATCGCACGTTTGCCAGATGGGTAATCCATTTCCTCAAACACTCCTGTTGCCCATGCCTGCTTATCTTCGAGAACTTCTTCCCAAACTTGCGCGATAGAGAACGGAATGTCAGCTTCTGTGAGAATTTCGGTCCACTCTGCCGCTGTCTTTTGAGCAAAGGCATCACTTATAATCTGAACAAACTCGCCGTGAAGTTTATTTTCTGTTATGCTTGCGATAGTGTAGCGCTCATTTCCAACAAGGTCTGCACGCCCTATAAGGGGCATGAAAGTGGGGTAAAACAGGTCGAATGGAGGCATCGAAAGCTGTATATGCCT
>WQRL01000220.1 GCA_009786775.1 Oscillospiraceae bacterium | reverse complement strand
CGACACGTGCAGGAAGCAGTCACCCAATGTGCGCGGCATGTGCTTATTCACCTGAGTAAGCAGTATCTTGGCCTGTTCTGCGGCATGCTTGCTATAGTCCACCGAGACGCCCATGCTGCAATAACCGTGTTCATCAGGCGGGGAAACTTGTATGAGGGCTACATCTGCCGGCAAATCGCGGCCCCATAGCAAGGGGATGCGTGAAAAGTAGCAAGGTGTAAAGTCGCCATGGCCGTCGCTTACAGTTTTTCTGCTTTTTCCGGATACAAACAGTGAGTTATGGCGGAAATACGGTTCCATTCCCGGCTCTACATGTTCGGTTTTGCCAAGGGGCAGCATCTGTGCAATTTCCACATCACGGTACGCCTCACGGTTTTGCACCATGGCATCTGTGAGTGCATACGCTTCACCTGCGCCCAGGCCAACTACAACCCGGTCGCCTGATTTTATCAGCTTTACGGCCTCTGCAGCCGTGGTTAGTTTTTCATTATAAATATCTTTCCAATGCATTTTAATTCATCTCCATTTTCAAAATAATTTTGTTTGCCCCTTTTTTGGGGGCTGCGGGCTTAAACCCACTCAGGTGCTAATGTACTAGGCCTTCTTGGAAGCCACCTGCTTCTTCGAAGAGATTAGCAACAGTACAGTTATCACGAGGGCAACCGCACTCATTATGGTTGCGATTACAAAAGCGAGGTCGTGTGCGCCGCTTGACTCAAACAAACTGGCAGCCAGCCTCGGGCCGACAAAGGCCGCAATGCCGAATGCTATAAACAAGACCCCATAGTTCATTCCAAGGTTTGCTGTTCCGAAGTTCTCAGCCGTGATGGATGGGAAAACTCCCAAAAATCCGCCGAAGCACAGGCCGATACCCATTATTGAGATAACGAACAGTACGTAGCTTGGGGCAAATGTCAGAAGGATAAGCATTCCGGCAGTCATGGCGTACATAAGTATGAGGGTCTGATAGCGTCCTATTTTGTCAGATACCGCACCCCAGAATACGCGCCCCACAGTGTTTGCAACACCAAGCAGCAGTACCGCTGTGGCGGCGAGCGCCGGAGTCACTCCGATTCTGGCTTCTGCAACATGCCCTGCGTGTGCAATAATCATAAGCCCTGTGACACACGCCAAGACATACATTATCCACAAGATATAAAATCTTGCCGTCTTTAACATCCCGGTTACGTTTAGATTGGCTGAGGCATTGTTGGCTGCTGAGGAAGGCGGTGTCCATCCGGCAGGCTTATAGTCAGCAGGTGGAACGGTTATTAGCAGCGAAGCCAAAATTATAACTATGCCAAATATGATGCCGTAAATCGTGAAAGTCCGTAGCACGCCTACCGATTCAATTGTGCTTTGGAAAAGGGGAGCAAATATTATAGCTCCGCCGCCGAAGCCGCCCGCTATTATGCCGCCGGCTAACCCGCGTTTATCGGGAAACCATTTGACAGAGTTGGGGATGGTGCATCCGTAGACTAGACCGATTCCAATGCCGCCCAATGTTCCATACGTGAGGTACAAAGTGGCGATATTGTGGGTGGTGAGTCCCGCCAAGGCGATTCCTGCACCAAAAACTATTCCTCCGAGCAAAACGGTGAACCGTGCGCCAATTTTGGACTGGATTTTGCCGCCCAAAATCATGGCAAAAGGCACTAATCCGAGAGAGAGGGTAAAGGCAATGCTTGCCTGCGGAGTAGTAAACTCAAACATTTCTATAAGGCGGGGCTGAAATACGCTCCAAGCATATGCGGAGCCGATAATTAAGTTAGCTACAAAACTTACAACTAGGATAATCCAACGGTTTTGTGTTTTCATTATTTGACCAGACCTTTCTGAGAACGGCACAAGGGCTAAAGCACCCCAGCACCCAACATAATTATAATTTCTAAAACTTCCGAATCCGGGGCGGACTTCGCTGTGTATCTCCAAAATCAGAGCTGTCCGGGCCGATGCAAACCGGTATGGGAGAAGCCTAAGTTTAAGCATAAGCAGAAAATTCTCCGGAGCATTGGAGATAGCCGTTTTAAGTGCACAGGGACAGCGCATCCTGTGCTGTATTTTGTGACAATACCATACTTGACAAAATATGTCAAGATACTTTTGCTCGAATTTTTGTAGAAAAACCACAACCTAACCTGCACTGCATTTCGCAAATAGTGCAAATTCAACAAAATTCCAAGTGTCAGAAAACTGCCCTAATCATGCGGGAATCGGAGTGCTGGCAGTGCTTTTTTGTGTCTGCTGCCGAAACTTTACTTGTCAGATTCATAAATTCACCTCATTAACATATGTCTTGATAAAAATTATTAAATGCATTATAGTATCATACAAAAGTGAGGGTATTGCATGTTATTTACAAAAGAATGTGATTACGGAGCCCGCATCATCCGTGCGCTCGCAAATGGCGAAAAAAAAACTGTTGCGAATATCTGCCAGACTGAACAAATTCCAGTTCAGTATGCTTATAAAATAATGAAGAAACTAGAACTCGCTGAATTGGTGCATGGTCTGCGCGGCCAAAACGGCGGATTTCATCTGGCGAAATCTCTGGATATGATTACACTTTATGACATCGCCAAGGCTGTAAACGAGAATTTGTATATATTTGAGTGCATGGATAGCGAAAAGCAGTGTCCGTTCCACAGCGGAGGGCGCTCCTGCCGCGTGCATCTGGAGTTTGAACGGCTTCAAAAACTGATGGAGGAAGAAATGCAAGCCAGAAGCATTAAAGATGTGTTATTTGGCCCAATACAATATCAGAATCCGCAGGCGGGCAATTAATGTCCGCCTTTTTTTGTTGCTTGCAGCAGCGCAAGGCACGAAGCGGAGCGCTACACTGACAGATGCCAAAGATACAGCGATGCCACAGACTCATAGGGCGCATACCGTTTTGCGTACCGGGAAAATTGCTCCTTGCTCAAATCTTTTAACCCATAAAGCCGCATCATGCCGCGCCTGATGGCCAAATCTCCATAGCTTATTATATTAGGGCGCATTAACGAGAAAATAAGCAGCATCTCCGCAGTCCAAATTCCCACACCGTTAAGTGCAGTGAGGGTTTGGATTATTTGCTCGTCGCTTTGCTCAGAAAGTGCATCAAAATCAACTGTTTTATTAATTGCCGCCTCGGCGATATTTCTTATATACCCCGCCTTGCGCATGGACATACCACATTTCTGAATGTCCTCCACGGACAGCTTGTACAGCCGCTGCGCATCCATGCCGCTGAGTTCACCGAGTTTGCGGCATACTGTCGCCGCCGCCTTGGATGAAATCTGCTGGCCGACGATGCTTTCAACAAGCGCGCCAAACACATCGGGATTAACTTCACGCTGTATCATCCCGATGCGGTCAATGGCCTCACCTAGCTTCTTATCCTTCTTCCGCAAGTGGCCTATCTCCCGCTCGCCGTACTCAAAATACCTCATATCTCCGACCATTCCTATCTGCTTTAAACCCATTGTAGCACATCCCCGCTTTTCCTGCAATCCGGGCGAGGGAAGTGTTTTGGCAATCGTTTTTAGCCCGTTATTAGTCCCTCCTTGATAAACCAGCCGCCGAACTGGGAGATGTATGTCTGGCATATCTATAACGGCCTCTTTTGCTAACAAATCAGCAAAAGAGGCCGTACAAAATACAAGGCTTAGCCGGTTCAGTTTACGGCGATAATTTACCCGCCTCTATAAATCTATAGATTATAGCCGCCGATTCAGCTCTAGTTGCACGCCCCAGCGGGTCAAACACATTGCCTGGCCTGCCGTTTAGTATACCTGCCCTAAAGAAGTTCTCTACAGCTTCTCTTGCATAATTTGCAATGCTGGCACCGTCGCCGAAATTCGGGAAAGGCCGTATGGAGGGCAACTCGGTTTCTGACAGCTCGGCGTAACGGTTGAATATAACCGCCAAGTCTTGGCGCGTTATGTACTCACCCGGCCCAAATCTGCCATCACCGAAACCAAGCACAATGTCGTGATGCGCAGCCCACATTATTGCATCGGCATACCACCTGCCGTGCCGGACATCCCCAAAAGGATTTGTCTTCCCTAATGTGTCAGGTTCTTCAGCTATCCGATGCAATATAGTCACAACCATCCCCCGCGTCAGCGCCATATGCGGACTAAACAGCATTGGCGCTGTGCTTGTACCTAACATCAATCCGCTGCCGTGAATACTTCTTACATAGTTGTAAAACCAATCTGTCGAGCGCACATCCTCAAACGGATTTATGTGTACCTCTCCAGGCCCGTCAACATAATTATCAGCCGGGCGCTCAGGAGCAGTGGGCGTGCCTGTGCCAGCCTCTCC
>WQRL01000219.1 GCA_009786775.1 Oscillospiraceae bacterium | reverse complement strand
GGTGAAATTTGTGTTCCAGGACTGCGGCCGTCCCGCTTTCCCCCAGAGCGCCCGCCCGTGTCCGGCTGGCTTGTGGCAATAGTTGCTTGTCGCTGGGTAGCCACACCCCCTGTTGGGCGGCTGGTTTACCGGGAGGTGAGGGCTAGTAACCTGCAATAAATAATTGATTAAAAAATTAAAAAAATATCATTGAAAATTCATTTTCAATGATGTATACTACGTGGTAGGTATGTAAAATATTGCTCTATATAGTTGAGCTATAATTTGATATTCGATAGAGGAGCAAGCAGCAAGGTATCCGCCGGATGCAAAAGGTTGGCAATCCGGATGACGGCGGGGAATGTGCGTTTGCCGAAAGGAAGGGCAGGCCAAATCTTTCCTTGGGGGTGGTGTTTAGCACACCATCACTGTCATGACTCCATGATGCGCTATTGGGAGGTAGTTCCCGGTAGCGCATTTTTGCATACACATCAATAATGAAAGGAAGTTTAGTATGAAAGCAACAATCAGACTGAGGATGAGCACGGCGGATGCTCACTACGGAGGTAATCTCGTTGATGGGGCGCGGATGCTGGCGCTTTTCGGTGATGTGGCGACGGAGCTGCTGATTCGAAATGATGGTGATGAGGGGTTGTTTCGTGCCTATGACTCAGTGGATTTCCTCGCGCCGGTTTACGCGGGGGATTACATTGAAGCTACAGGTGAAATAGTTGAGCAGGGCAACACCTCTCGCAAAATGGTTTTTGAGGCAAAAAAAGTAATCGTGCCGCGGACTGACATAAGTGAGTCGGCCTGCGATTTGCTTGATGAGCCTATAGTCGTTTGCAAGGCCAGCGGCACATGTATAGTGCCAAAAGACAAACAAAGGCGGTAGTACGCAGGGGCTTTGCAATGGCGCAGTTTCAATCCCGCAAAATAGCTGAATTTAGGAGGAGAATATGCAAAAATTAATTATTACGGCCTGTATCTGCGGTGCTGAGGTGACAAAGGAGCACAACCCCGCCGTGCCGTACACTGTGGAAGAAATCGCAAGGGAGGCAAAGAGCGCTTATGACGCAGGGGCGTCAATCATACATCTGCACGTCCGCGAAGACGATGGTACGCCGACCCAGAGCGCAAAGCGCTTCAAGGAGTGCATTGATGCAATTTTGAAAGTATGCCCGGATGTAATAATACAACCGTCTACAGGCGGTGCTGTGGGCATGACAAATGATGAGCGCCTAGAGCCCATTACCCTAAATCCCGAAATGGCAACTCTCGACTGCGGGACATGCAACTTCGGGGGGGATGAAATTTTCATCAACACAGAAAACATGATAATTGACTTTGCTCAGAAAATGAATGCGAGGGGCATAAAGCCTGAGGTGGAGTGCTTCGACAAGGGGATGATCGACACTGCAATACGCATGAACAAAAAGGGAATAATCCCATCTCCGATGCATTTTGACTTCGTGCTGGGTGTCAATGGCGGAATCTCTGCGGAGGCCAGGGACTTAGTGTTCATGGTGGGTAGCATCCCGCCCGGCAATACATGGACAGCCGCAGGCATCGGCAGGGCGCAGTTTCCTATTGCAGCGCAGGCCATCATCATGGGCGGGCATGTGAGAGTGGGCTTTGAGGACAATGTTTTTATCGAAAAAGGCGTGCAGGCGAAGTCCAACGGAGAACTGGTTGCAAAAGCTGTGCGCCTGGCCAATGAGCTGGGCAGGCCGATTGCCACACCAGCCGAAGCCAGAGAGATACTGGGGCTGCCGCAGAAGTAACAAGCCTTTTAGACAGCGTTATTTTGGGCGTTTAGATGGTAACGCCTTATATACAACAAACATTTATTTATATGGAGGAAAAGCAAATGGCAACAAAAGGTAATAAATATGGGATTCACCGTGTAATTGAGCCGCAGGGGGTTCTGACACAGGCGGCACAGAAAATCGACAACGACATGACGAAGAATTATTCAAACGAAATTATCTGTGATGTAATATCACTCAATATCGACTCCGCATCATTTACGCAAATCAAAGATGCTTGCGGCAAGGATCCTCAAAAAATTGAAGAGATGATTCTCGGTATCGTCGGAGAGAGGGGCAAGATGCAAAACCCCGTAACAGGCTCCGGCGGGATGTTTATCGGGACTGTCGCCTACATCGGCGAAGACCTCAAAGACCGTGANCTTAAAGTGGGCGACAAAATCGCATCTCTGGTTTCCCTGTCCCTCACTCCTTTGAAAATTGACAAAATCAAGAAAATCCACATGGATATTGACAAGGTAGATATCGACGGCAAGGCGGTTCTTTTTGAGAGCGCCATCTATGCCAAACTGCCTGAGGATATGAGTGAAGCCCTTGCGCTGGCTGCGCTGGACGTGGCAGGAGCTCCGGCACAGACCGCGAAACTGGTTAAGCCGGGGGACAGTGTCCTAATCCTTGGCGCTGGTGGCAAGTCCGGCATTTTGAGCGGGTATGAAGCGGTGAAAAGAGCGGGCCCTACAGGCAATGTAATAGCCTCCGTGCGCCGTGAACCCCAGGGTAAGGAACTGGTTGAACTAGGTGCCTGCACAAGCTATATAGTTGCCGATGCGACAGCGCCTGTGGACTTGCTGGAAAAAGCTCTGGAAGCCAACGGCGGCAACGAGTATGACATAGCGATTAGCTGCGTCAACGTGGAAGCCTGTGAGATGGCGGCTATTTTACCTGTGAGAGATGGCGGGACAGTGTACTTCTTCTCCATGGCGACAAGTTTCACACGCGCAGCCCTAGGCGCAGAAGGCGTTGGCAAAGACGTGGTGATGCTCGTGGGCAACGGTTATACTAAAGACCATGCCGAGATTACCCTATGGGAGCTTCGTGAGAGCAAGAAAATCCGCGATTTATTTAACGCAAAATATATTTAACAAAAGCGCGGCAGCCCCTACAGGTGGCACATAGTATAAGCCAAGACATTTGTAGGGAGCTGCGTTCTGCCTGCATTTAAGCATGCGGTAGCAGGACATGCTGAATTTTAACACAGAATCCTATAAGGAGAAATTATGGAAAGATCAAACAGAACGATTTTCAAAGATGTTCCACAAAGTGACTGGGATGACTGGAAATGGCAGATTAGGCACAGGGTAGAAACCTTAGATGAGCTAAAGAAAAATATTGACCTCTCACCAGCAGAGGAAAAGGGTGTGGAAACCTGCCTGACTACAATGAGATTGGCAGCCACGCCGTACTACCTCTCGCTGATTGACCCTATAGACCACAATTGCCCTGTGCGGATGCAGAGCATTCCTACCGCAAACGAGCTGCACAATTCCAAGGCGGACTTGCACGACCCCCTTCACGAAGACGGCGACTCACCTGCGCCGAACCTAACCCACCGCTACCCTGACCGCGTGCTTATGCTGGTGACGGATCAGTGCTCCATGTATTGCCGCCACTGCACACGCCGCAGATTTGCAGGGCAGGCAGATGCGATGACTCCTACAGAAATAGTTGACAAGCAAGTTGAGTACATCCGCAATCACCCTGAGGTCCGCGATGTGCTGCTCTCGGGTGGCGACCCTCTCACTCTCTCTGATGACCGCCTTGAGTACATTCTCAAGAAACTCAGAGAGATTGAGCATGTTCAAATAGTCCGCATAGGCTCCAGAATTCCTGTTGTAATGCCTCAGAGAATTACACCTGAGCTCTGTGACATGCTAAAAAAATACCACCCCGTGTGGCTCAACACACATTTTAACCATCCTAAGGAAATAACCCCCGAGGCTATCAGAGCCTGCACAATGCTGGCTGACGCGGGCATTCCGCTGGGCAATCAGTCGGTTCTTCTTGCTGGGATAAATGACTGCGTCCATGTTATGAAAGAACTAGTCCACAAGCTCGTGCAAATACGTGTAAGGCCTTACTACATCTACCAATGTGACCTCTCAATGGGGCTTGAGCATTTCCGTACCAGCGTTTCCAAGGGCATAGAAATAATTGAAGGCCTGCGCGGGCACACCTCAGGTTTCTGCGTGCCCACATTTGTCGTGGACGCTCCGGGCGGGGGCGGCAAAATTCCTGTAATGCCTGACTACCTGATTTCCAGAAGCAATAAGCGTACCATTTTGAGAAACTTTGAGGGTGTCATAGCAGCCTATACTGAGCCTGAAAACTATGTAGAAAACTGCAAATGCGATGTCTGCACAGGTAAGCGCAAAGTAGAGCCCATAGGCGTAGCGGGCCTTGAACAGGGCCATCAAATCTCAATTGAGCCCAAGGATCTGGCACGGGCACAACGCACAGCACATTAGACCACCAAAAATCCGAGAAAGGATTATGACGAAATGCAAAG
>WQRL01000218.1 GCA_009786775.1 Oscillospiraceae bacterium | reverse complement strand
GGATTACATTAATAAAAGTCAAACTCAAACAATTCCCCAAAAAACGGTTAAGTTTTTTAGCAATTGTTTGAGTAAGAACTCATTGGTGCGGATGAAGGGACTTGAACCCCCACGCCTCTCAGCACGAGAACCTAAATCTCGCATGTCTGCCAATTCCATCACATCCGCGTGACGACTAGTTTACCACACCGCTCAGCTAATTGCAAGCCTAAATTTCTCGGCTGCGGCAAGTTGTTCTGCGGCGCTGTTTAGGGCGGATTCTGTTATGTTCTCTCCGCCGCTTAGGCGGGCCAGTTCGCGCTTGCGGCCCTCGTAGTCCAGCCCTGTGACTTGAGTGTATGTTCTGCCGCCGGTTACGTTTTTTTCTATTTCAAAATGTGTCCCTGCCATCGCTGCTATTTGGGGTAAGTGGGTTACGCACAGCACTTGGCGCTGCTTTGCAAGTGTCGCTAGTTTCTCTCCGACGCGCTGTGCGGCGATGCCGGAGACGCCGGAATCCACTTCGTCAAATACCACCGTGCCGGTTTCCTGTTCACTGCTTAGGACATTTTTCAAAGCGAGCATTATTCTTGCAAGTTCACCGCCTGATGCAATCCGGTTGATGCGTCCGGGGGTTTCCCCTGCGTTTGCGGACATTAGGAAGCACACTTCGTCAAAGCCCGTTGATGTTAGTTTTTGTTCAGGCGCTGCCTCTCCCTCGCCGAAAGATACGAGAAAACTTACACCAGGCATACTTAGGCCCGATAGTTCATCCTTGACGCGCTGTTCGAGCTTTAAGGCCGCTGCTTTGCGGAGTTTCGTCAGTTCAGCCGCCTTTTTCTCAGCCTCTTTTTGGCAAGCTGCAAGTTCCTTCTCCAGCTTTGCGAGTTTGTTCCCGCCATCCTCTATGTCCGAAAGTTCATTGCTGCTCTGTTCCAAAAACTCCAGAGCCTGCTCTTCGCTGCCATATTTGCGTCCGATGCGCTTTAGCACATCAAGCCTTGCATCAAGCTCATCGAGTTCCATAGGCGAAAAATCCAGCTGTGCGCGGAAATCCCGGAGTTCATCGGAGATATCTTGAGCGGAATAACTAAGATCTGTCAGCCGCTCTGAAAGCGCCTTTAGCCCCCCAGAAAAACGTGATGCGTGCTCCAGTTCGCCCTGGGCGTTATTTATCAGCGCGACAGCCCCGGCAGAATCCTCTCCGCCATACAGCGCCTCAAACGCTGTTTCTACCGCATCAGTCAGCTTTGAGGCATTTAGCAGCAGGTCACGCCTTGACGAGAGTTCCTCCATCTCGCCGGCCCGCAGCTTGGCGCTCTCTATCTCCCCGATTTGAAACCGCAGGGTGTCGATCCGGCGCTCCCTCTCGCTCTCATCCATGGAGAGCTTTTCAATTTCGCCTGTCTTATCTTTTAGTTTCTTATAGGCTTCACGGTACACTTCAAGCTGCCCGCCGAAGCCTCCGAAGGTGTCCAGGTAAGAGAGATGCGCCCCTTCGTCCAGGAGCTTTCTCCCGTCATTTTGGCCGTGTATGTCAATTAGCGCCGCACCCAAATCCCGGAGCGCCGAAGCTGGTACAGGTGTGCCGTTCACCCGGCAGACGCTCTTGCCATCCGAAGATATTTTTCTTGAAATAAAAATATCCCCGCTCTCGTCCCTCTCGACACCTGTGTTTTCAAACCAGTCTGTTTCAATGTTTGAAAACACAGCGGTTACAGATGCGAACTCCGCACCGGTTCGCACGACCTCTCTAGAGGTTCTTCCGCCTGCAACTGCATTTAGTGCGTCTATAACTATCGACTTCCCCGCACCTGTCTCACCTGTCAAAACGCTCAGGCCTTCGAAGAACTCAATATCCGCCTTCTCTATGACGGCTATATTTTCAATATGGAGAAGTCTAATCATTTCCTACCTCTTGAGCATATCCTCAATTTCCCTACAGAAACGCTCTGCGTTGATTACATCGGTCATTGCGAGAAAGCATGTGTTATCTCCCGCTATCGTGCCGACAAGCCCCTTGATGCTCATCCCGTCAATTGCCTCACAGGCCGCTGGGGCGAGCCCCGGAAGGGTTTTAATTATCACCATGTTCTGAGCGCTTGCATAAGATGTGACACTCTCTTTGAAAATGGCCTTGAGCCGCGCCGTATGGTTTTGAGAATCCGCCCTGCTGCTCGCAACATACCTGTAGCCGCCCGACACTGTGAGCTCCTTGACTAAATGGAGTTCCTTAATATCCCTTGAAACCGTCGCCTGTGTGCTTTCGACCCCTTCATTTGCAAGTTCGACAATAAGCTGATTTTGAGTGTCTACATCCTTTTCCGAAATAATCTTCAATATTAGACCTTGGCGCTCTTTTTTCATGGTGCTTCCCCCAGTTTTTCACTGACTTTTTTGTAGAAGTTTCTATTTGATAAACGAACGAGCTGCGTGTGCCTCAGGGACTTAAATACATTTATTACATCATCTGTGAGTACAGCATGATGATCTCCCCCATCTACGGAAATAAATGCGGGATTGTTTCTTCTGTCCCCCAAGGAAACAGAAACCAGCCTGTCAGGCACCAGCACAAATGACTTTGCAGCAATCACATGTGCGCATATGGGGGTCACAATTATGTTCTCCGCTGCTTCCTCCACAATCGGCCCTCCTGCGGCCATCGAATAGGCCGTTGAGCCTGTCGGCGTCGCAATCACAGCACCATCACCTGAAAAATGGGTTATAACCTGCCCGTCGCCAAAGAGCATTAGGTCAATTACTTTGTTATCGCCGCGTATTACCACATCATTCAGGGCAAAATCGCTGTAGACGATTTCACCTCCCCTGTGAATCTCAACATCTAGCATCATGCGCTGCTCAAGAGTATACTTGCCCTCAGCCACATCGTCAATGAGTTCAAGCGCAACGGGCTCAAGCTCCGCCATAAATCCCTTGCCGCCCATATTCACGCCCAGAATCGGCACATTTACATCCGCAGCCATCCGTGCCGTGCGCAAAATCGTACCATCGCCGCCGAAGGCTATTATAAGTTCGGCATTTTCAAGCTGCTCTCCAAAATCTTCAAACGCCACACCGTCAGGCAGGGCGCAGTCTGTTATATCGTCAAACAATTTGCACACAGCAGTTGACCTGCCCCGGGCATCAAGCATTTGCTTGACCCGGAGGGTCGTTTCAAAACATATGTCCCGCTCGGAGTTTGGTAACAGGATGATTTTTTTTCTATCATTCATTACATAAGTTCCTCGTGAGCCTGCGATACCAGCAGCCCAGTATCTATATTTTTGCCCTCTCCCCCGAGACTGAGCAGGGCTAGGTATTCAATATTCCCCTCCGGCCCTCTCACCGGGGAAAAAGTCATGTCTTTAATTTCAAACCCCGAATTTGATGCGCTTTGCTTAAAGGCTTCGAGGACTTCAATATGTGTCTTTGGCTCCCTCACAACGCCTTTTTTCCCAACCTTCTCCCGCCCTGCTTCAAACTGCGGCTTAATAAGGCAGAGTACCTCCCCGCCGCTAGTTAGAATTTCTCCGAGCACTGGAAGCACAAGCCCTAAAGAAATAAACGAAACATCAATTGTAGCAAGCTGCGGTGCAGGCTCAAACATACACGCTGTAACATGGCGGATATTCGTGCGCTCCATTGTAACGACCCTGGGGTCATTTCTTACTTTCCAAGCCAGTTGCCCATAACCTACATCTACGGCATACACCTTGGCCGCCCCGTTTTTAAGAAGGCAGTCCGTAAACCCTCCTGTGGACGCCCCGCAATCCAGGCAAATCTTTCCCTCAGGGCTTACTTCAAAGTGCTGTAGGGCCTTCTCCAGTTTCAGCCCCCCGCGGCTCACATACCCGGGCAGGCTGCGCACCTCAATTTCGGCATCCCCGGCAACCGGTGCTCCGGGCTTGTCAGACTTCTGCCCCGCCACATACACATTGCCGCTCATTATAACTGCCTTTGCACGTTCCCTGCTTTCGATGAGCCCGCGCTCTACAAGCAGTACATCAAGCCGAATTTTTTTCATCTGCAATCACTTGCTCACTA
Source organism: Oscillospiraceae bacterium (assembly GCA_009786775.1). GTDB lineage: Bacteria > Bacillota > Clostridia > Oscillospirales > Oscillospiraceae > WRMH01. Next base: position 327 of record WQRL01000218.1, on the reverse strand, counting down.
TTTATTTTGATTCTGTCTTTTTCCACTTTTGACTCATTTTTTGACTCATTTGCAAAATGCTCTCTGACAATCCTGCAAACACTCTTGGTATCAATGCCGCAGTACTCGCGCAGCTTAAAAACATCTCCGCATGGGGCAAAAACCTCACCTGTATTTACAAGCTCCACTACCGGCGGGCAGCAGCCCTTCGTAGCGAGATCTGTCACAATGCCCTCACCTGCCGAACCTCTGCCGGCGTTTTCTTCAAGCACAAGCAGCTTTCCGGTCTTTGAAACCGAAGCTATAATCTCTTCCGTTTCTATAGGGCTTATGCAACCCAGCTTTATT